>JACQXH010000012.1 GCA_016208845.1 Nitrospirota bacterium
TTTCAAAGATATCTAAACCGGTTTTCATGTTAATTTAATTGAACACATACCTGTCATTATAAATATAAGAAAGGAGCAAAAAGCCCCATGAACACAATATTAAAAATCAAATATTATCCCGAATAGTCGGGACAAAATTATGGATAAATTCTGATACCTTAATTTTGATTTTTGATCTTTAATTTTTGATATTTTTAAACGTGTCGCCATTGTGTTTATTCAGCATTCTCCCGATGTGTCCGGTTTAATTCGACTTAGTGTATTGAACACCGGGATAAATCGGCCACTTTCAAATATATCCCAAATCGTCATCTCTTACAAGCAAAAAATAATAAGGGCTGTTTCGAAGCCTTGATTGTTAGAACGGCTCATGGCTATACTGAAAGACAAGTTTATGAATAAAAAACATCTTATTGCCGGCCTTATAATTACAGTTCTTTCTTTATACTATGCCTTCCGCGATGTAAAGATCGATGAACTTGGCATGGCCTTTGCGTCCATAAAGTATATTTATCTATTGCCCGCACTGCTGATGGTTATTCTAAGTTATTTATTCAGGGCCCTGCGATGGCGCTATCTTATTTCAGCCATCAAGGATGTCAAGACAGCGGATATATTTTCACCTTTGGTCATAGGCTTCATGGGAAACATGCTACCGGCAAGGGCAGGGGAGTTCATCAGGGCCTACCTTTTAAGCAAACAAGAAAACATCAGCTTCAGTTCTTCGTTTGCGACCATTTTTATCGAGAGACTTTTTGATATGGCCATGGTCCTGCTGCTTTTGTTCTGGGTGTTTTATTTTAAATTGGATGTATTTGCGTCAGGCGATCAGGGAGAAAACCATAAACTGCTAAGTTACATGATGAAGTTTGGCTGGATAAGTTTAATGGGATGTCTTTTTATTTTCTTTTTTTCCGCGCTGCTTCAGTACAGGAATGACCTTGCAATGAAGATGGTCGGGTTTTTCGCAGGGCTTCTCCCTGAAAAATGGAGAGAGAAGATATTTAGTCTGGTCAGGTCATTCACCGAAGGTCTGAAGATAATGAAAGATAAAAGCGGTTTCATAAATGTTATACTGCTTTCGGTTGTCATATGGTTTATATTCATAGCCACGCATTATCCGCTTTATCTTGCATTCGGCATAGAAGATAAACTTCCGGTTGTGTCTTCGCTTGTGATATTATGCCTGACCATATCTATTTTTATTGCCCTGTTCCCTACACCCGGATTTCTCGGCGCGTTTCAGGCAGCCTGTGTGGTTGCCCTTCATGAGATCTTCAAAATACCAAAGGCAGTTGCCCTGAGCTATGGGATCATAGCATGGCTTGTGTCCATGGGTTTTACATAAAGAGGATAAGACATGGAACCACTGAGAGCACAGAGGAGAGGGATTAGAATCTCTTGCAATATATTGACATTTATTATTCCCTCTGTGTCCTCTGTGGTTAATTTTTGGACATACTACTTTTTTTCAGCGGAGGTCTTATGAAATATCAGGTTGGCAGGCCGGGCAGAATTGTTGCGGCGAGGTTTGAAGACAGAGAAGATGTTCTTGGCAATCTTGAGGACATTGCGAAAAAAGAAAAGATAAAGGCCGCAGTATTTTATATTATAGGCGGTATGAGGGAAGGCAGGATTGTGGTTGGACCCGAGAAGGACAGTATCCCTCCAAAACCGGTATGGAAACAGCTTGGAGAGAGCCATGAAGTGGTTGGTTTAGGGACTATTTTCTGGGACAAGAAAAACCCCAAAATCCATTTCCACGGAGCCTTCGGGAAAAAAGACATGGTCAAGATTGGCTGTCTGAGAGAGAAATCAGAGACATTTCTTGTGCTTGAGGCTGTTATTGTTGAGATAAAGGGCATAAGAGCGAAAAGGGAACTGGACCCTATTTCCGGGCTTACACTGCTTAAATTGTAGGCAAATGCAGAGGGTTCAAGGTGTCTAGGGGCCAAGGTTTCAAGTGATGGAATTAATGTGTCTTAATTTTTTTATCTGAACACTCGAATCCTTAAGTCCTCGCCCTCTATTTAACGGAGGATAAAATGAAGATACTGGATGCCGTGAGAGAGAGAAGGAGCATAAGGAAATTTCTTTCAAAGGAGATCCCGGGCACGATCATTGATATCCTTAAGGAGGCGCTTGTTTGGGCGCCAAGCTCAGGGAATCTGCAGGCACGAAAATTCTATTTTGTATTTGACAGGAGGACTAAGGAAAAACTTGCCGGGGCCGCTCTAAACCAGAGTTTTATAGCTAAGGCGCCGCTCACCATCGTGGCGTGTGCTGACAGCAAAATAAGACTGCATTACGGTGAAAGGGGAGAAACCCTTTATGCCATTGAGGATGTTGCGGCAAGCATTATGGGCATGATGTTAGTTGCACATGAAGAGGGACTCGGATCTGTCTGGGTTGGGGCTTTCGATGAAAAAGATGTGTCGAAGATACTCAGGCTGCCTGAAAACCTCAGGCCTGTTGCAATTGTACCGGTTGGATATCCTTCCTCAGTCCCCTCTGCGCCGCCAAGGGTTTCAAAGGAACAAGCGATCTCTGAAATTTAAAGAGGAATTTACCCGAAAAATGCAATTCACCACAGAGGACGCAGAGATTATTTTATTAAATATTAATTTCTTTAATTCCAGAAGGGTTCTCTGTGTTCTCATAAGCTAAGTCGCTTATGAAATATGATTTATATTTTGCATAAAGAGCGCACAGAGAAAAGCAAAAAAATGAATCTTTTTCCTTTAATTATTAATGTTGCTCTGTGTCCTCTGTGGTTCATCACTAAGCCCCGCAAAGCCCTTCGATCGCTGACTTAAGCCCAAGTACGACTTCTGTCATGCGCTTATAGTCAAGGGTCTCCGGCACATCGCCAATGCCGTGATAATTCGGATTCCTGTAAAAGGCGGTATCAGTAACCATCAGGGCATTAAACCCGAATTCCCAGAAGGACCTGTGGTCTGAAAAATCAATTCCCGGTATTATTGAAACCGTGGAAATAGACTCAACTGGCAGATAAGTGCCTTTCTTGAAACCTCTTTTTGCACGATTTAAAAAATCTTTTGATCTAATGTTGCTTACAAGCGTTATGAAGTTGCCCCTGCCCGGGAATATCCATCTGAAAAAGGAAACCGGGAAGTACTGACTATCAGGTTCATCTGAAAAATAGCCGATCATCTCAAGACATATCATCCCTTCTACGTCAGCATTCCCCCTCTTAAGGCTCTCGGCATAAACATAACTCCCCATCATCCTGGTCCGGAAAAAAGGCGGCTCTTCGAGAGAAAATGCCACAAACCTGACTGTTTTATCCAATGGTTTATCGTATAAGAGCCTTGAGAGTTCGAGCAGGCCTGCAACTCCGCTTGCATTGTCATCTGCCCCCGGGGTCCCTGTGACAGTATCATAATGGGCGCCGATTATCAGGATCTTTTCCGGCGTTTTTATCCCTTTCTTCTCAACATAGATGTTCTTGTAGGGTTTTCCCTGAACATCAAATGATTGAAACAGGGCGTCATAACCGTAGTTTCTGAACTCTGATGCGATATACTCTGCGGACTTATCCAATGCCTCTGTTTGAAGGAAATCTCTGGGGCCTATTTCTTGAGCCAGCCTGAATACGGTCTTTTTGAGATTGTTTTGAATATCCATATCATAAAGAGCATAACATCATGGATATATTAAATGATTTATGTGGAGATAAGTCAAAACTAATGAATTAGTAAATTGCGCTGAATACATGAACTGCTGATCGATGAAAAATATGGTGGAGCTGATCCCGACTCATCGGGATGTTCCTCTTACAAATCTAAGCTACTTTCTAAAAGGGCTTAGATCAATTGCCAAGCCCGGATATAATTGCATGGTGGAGCTGAACGGGATCGAACCGTCGACCTCTTGAATGCCATTCAAGCGCTCTCCCAACTGAGCTACAGCCCCATTTTAGTTATCAGTAAACAGTTATTAAAAAAACACAGACTATAAAAACAGCTGTCGACCTGTCGCATCGACCGCTCTCCCAACTGAGCTACAGCCCCTAATTAAAGACAAATCACAAATATCAAATTATAAATACCAAACAGTTTCTAAATTCAGACACCGACGACCTTCCCGACAACATCGGGACGCTCTCCCCAAGGCCAACTGCCCGCCCAACTGACCGGCGGGTAAAAGCTACAGCCCCATAAAATCAGTTAACAGTGATCAGTTGTCAGTTTTCGGCAATAAAATAAAGACAAAAACACAAAAAAATTGACTTAATGAAGGATAACATCAGTTCAAAAGCAGTGTCAACTTTAGCAAAAAGGCAATGATCTTCATGGCCTCTCTGCCAGTGATCCACCCCCCGTCTGTTTCACGGCATCCATCATACCGGCAGAGATTATCAATTTCATGGCCTTATCAACACCTATAGGCAGTTCCACTATGTCGGAATTTTTTATGAATAAGAGAAATCCTGATGTCGGATTTGGGCTTGTAGGAACAAATACGCTTACATACTTCTCATTATCCAATATTGACTCACCTGTAATGAATCCTATCATGCGGGTCTTTTCGTCAGGGAATCGGACGACAACCACCTTCTGATAAAGCTGTTCGCTTGAATCCGTGAAAAGTGAGACCATCTTTTTCATGGTACCGTAGACTGGCTTAACCAGCGGTATCGAGAAAAAAAGGTTTTCCAGCTTAAGAAAAAGTTTTTTTGTGATGACATAATTGCCTATGAGACCTATGATATAGAACAGGCATATCGTAAGGATCGCGGCGATCAGATCTATTATCCACGGCGACTCGGGTATATTTATATGCAGGTTCTTAAAGAAAAGAATGACAAGCGGAGAGAAGGGTGAAGCCAGCACATTGAATACAGACCGGACTATCAGAAATGTAAGGTAAACAGGCGCTGTGATAGCAAGTCCTGTAAGAAGAATACCCCTGATTGAGCGTTTATTCTGTCCCATTTTATAATTAACCGTTATGATATATCTCAGGGCATCTTTATAATGCCCATAATTAATTTATATTTAAGGTAAGTATTATATGACAATCATCAGATATTTAAAAGAGGGTGATGTAAGGCAGGCGCATAAATCGAACGGGATAGCCTGTACGGGTTGGGAGTATTGGACAAAATATCAGAAAAACTTTTAAGATTATCCATGCGAGAGTGGCGGAACTGGCAGACGCG
>JACQXH010000013.1 GCA_016208845.1 Nitrospirota bacterium
ATTGAGCTTCATGGAAAATACCTTGACAAAACTCTCGTCGTAGACCGCAAGCTCAAGGGGTTTTGTAGATTTTTTATTGCCCTCGATCAGAATTATCCCCTTACCATCATTCTTAATCTTCTCCAAAAAATCGCCCGAAATGAAATTCAGTAATGTTCCTTCGGGATTTACCGGACGTGTAAATGCCGTTCCTAATGTCAGCGCGGGCTCAAGGCTGATATCATTTCCGGTAAGGTAATATCGTGCCCTATCAGGCTCCATATCTGTGAGGACAAAATTCACACTCTCATCTTCTGAGTGAAGCATGTAGCCATAGACTCCCGGATCAAATATATTCAGCAGATCTTTAATATCAAGATAAACAGGGAAGAAGTCTATAAGGTCCCGGACCCCATCGACCATCATGTCTCCGTGGTCAGACATTACTCCCCCGGGAATGTCTGACCCCTCTGCAAATACATCATCATCATCATTAATCCAGAAATAAAAAGTATCGCCCTCAACAGCCCTTTTCCTGTCCGCATAGTCGATCTTCCCGTCGCGGTCATAATCCGGAATAAGCGCGGACCTTATAAGAAACACCTTATCACTCCTGACCTCTCCGTCCAAGCCTCTATTGAAAACCACCTGAGCATAATACGTGTTCTCCCTGCTGAACTGCGCAGTGCCGGTGCTCAAAATGAGCTTGCGCTGATCGTCTGCCTGGACAAATCCCATTGATGTTTCAGCGCCTGTACTGCTTACCTCGAATATCTCAAGACTGAGATTCACTGGCTGATATGGATAAGCCGTGGGTTCTATTGTGTATTGAAATGTCACATCTGCCGCCAGATATCCTTCATCATTGACGGTTATAGTCTGATATTCTGGCACTGTAATCTTCAGACCCCATACCTCAAAGACCGTAGGGTCGCTCATTTCCTTTGGCTCCATGATAAGTTCGCCATCTACTATTTTCGGCACCAGCGCAGTCACCTTGCCTGTAGCCACAACAGTGTTCTTGCCCGGCGTCTCTCCAAGTTTTAACGCTGCCGAATACTGCCCGTTTGTTTCCTCTGTCTGTATTACAGAAGCAGAAAATGGCGCACCCGGATCATCAGGCTTGGTATAGCGTTTCACTCCGCCCCCGCCCTGCACAACGTTAAACTCCATCCTGCCATCATTCAGATACGGTGCGCCATCAGGAGGTTCCGCCAATATTTGAAATGTCCTAAGCGTCCCGCCGGCTTCAACTTCGGTATAGAACATCTCGGCAGTCAGAGGCGCTCCGAATACGTCATCTACTTTACCCGCGTCTATTTTCACAATGGCCCCATTGCTGACCCGGCTATCAATTATGTATGACGAGAGCACCGTCAGATAAGGCGGCATCAGCTCTGAAAGAGGCCGAGTATAGAAAATGAACTCTATATTATTAAGGTCTTCATCCTTATCAATTCTTTTACCAAAATTATCAAAGTAATCCTGTTTTGCTGTTGCTTTAACTGTGAACTTGGTCGAGACAGTAAGGAATGGTAGTCTGCATGGTTCTTGTTACGCTGAACCTCACCTTCTTGTCTGATATTGAATTATCGTATTCATCAAGCACCTTGACCCACACAGGCGAGGCAACGATGTTAGGGAGACCGATGACATCTGAGGTCGGAGTCACCTTGAGCATCTTGACCGCCTCCCCGGGCTTTCCATAGGCCTCAAAGGGTTTGTCTGTATAGATACTGCCAGACGTGTTTGTCGTGGCAAATACTGATACAAGATTAAGACCCACAAGTTCCCAGTATTTCTCGCCCCCGGAATTAGTCTCCTGGATGTAATAGGGTGATGACGATGTATATTTGCCAAGAGTCAATACGGCCTCTGCCATTCCATTACTTTGGGTTATAGCTTCGAATGTCAATATAGGATTCCCGAATAAATCCTTGCCAAAATTTCCTCCGCCTGCTATTACCTTGAATGTTATTTTGACATTCTGCACAGGCCCATTGTCTTTATCCAGCGCCATTACTTCAAAGGGCGTTTTCAGCTCTGTGCCTGTTACGCCGGATTGATAATCCGCCATTGACTTATTCAATCTGACGATACGCACTGTCGCCTCAGGGTCTTTGTTTGGTTTCTTTGTTGAGCTTAAGGTATTTGCCAAATCCTGATCGATCCATGACTGTTTCTTAACTGCCGTCATCCCACCCGCGATAATTCCTGATAGCATATATCCTGCTTCGCCGGTCACAGGATTCTCTTTGATATAGCCGATGCCGGTCCAATCCTGATAACTGAATGTTGCGGGTTCAGGGTTGCCGGTTGCGGGTTGGGGAATATTGATTGTGAGATTCTGATTGACTGAGTTTTTAATGTCCTCAAGAATATTCTCGTCAAAGGGTAACGTTGGAAGTATTGTGTCGATATTTGTTTTGTCGATGGTGAGGATTGTTGCGGGTTGCGGGTCACTGGTTGCGAGTTGAAACAGCTTGGCCGTAGATATGCTCTCTACCTTGAAGTCATCTTCAAATATCCTGTTCTCTAATATTGATCCCTGCAATGCTGAAAGTTTCATGAATGTCTTCTTCCTCTCGTCGGCTTGAACGGTTGAAACGGCTGGAACGGTTTGAACAGTTTTAAGGGCAGCATCGACAAACACTCCCTTCCATTCAAACCCATGAGGAGTATCAAGAAGATATGTCACATCTATCACTCCGCCGATGGTTACAACTGCCGGTACCGGCCTTGCGATTGCCAGATGCAATAACGACGCAAGCTCGTCCTCTGCCTGATTCCATCTGCCAATATAATTCATTGCTTCTTTAAATAAAATTGTCTCTGCATTGTCTTCTTCGTGTATCTTCGAGTCCTTCGTGGATGAATTCTGTGCCGTTATTCCTATTGCTAATAGATTGCCGGTGATTTGTGTGGAGGATATTTTCTCCATTCCATTTGGAGATATTACTTCTATTGTCAGATTATAATCCGCTCCCATCGGCAACCCATCCTTTGCTACAACAATCCTCTCTCCGTTTATCATCAACACCGGCCTTAATCTCACAAGGTAAGAAGGTGTGTTGTCCAATCCTCCGTAGGAGTCTATGATCTGCTGGTCTTCAACTGTCTCAGGTTCGTATGTGAGCGCTATGCGCTTGTTTGAAAGTTGAAAGGTTGAAAGTTGAAAGTTAAGAAGTTCAATATCATTTTTATCAGTTGCAGCGAATCTGACTTTGTGCTTAAGTTCATCAGGGATTTCTGTATATTCATTTGTGATTTTTATCTGCTCATACTGCATGCTTGCCGGAAGGATATTCAGGACTTCGGGACTACTCTAATTGAAACGCGCCAATCTTTCCGCCTCTGATAATGATCTTGAAAGGTATGCCGGCCTTCTGCAAAAACTCCGCAATGTGCGTTTCGTCATTTATTCCTGTGAGGTTTTTGAGTCTTTCAGAATCAAGCTCAATCACCCCTCTTACATATCGTGACGGAAACCCTGATGCCCGAAGCAAAGATAAAAGAAGTGCTGCATGATCGCAATCATTTCCGCTTCCCTGTCTCAAGGCCTCTTCCGCGCCCTTCATGCAGCCCCAGTACCATTCTGTCTCTATGTTGTTCTTCACATATTCATAGATTGCGACAGGCTTCCAGTTTAAGGATTGCGCTAATTCTGCGATTTCTTGTGAGATCGGGGCTTCGGGGACACTCTTTGTGTCCTCCGGACTGACTGTCTTGTTCCCGCCTTTGTAGGCCGGCTTTATGGGAGGATTTGAATTGGGCTCTTTTGCCGGGTAATTAAGGTTTCTATAAGGCAGGTTTCCGAGAATCGGACGTTTCTTTTTGTGAAGGATTTTGTTGAGAAGAGAACGAAGATCGTTGAGTAAAAGTTGCGGGTTCCGGGTTCCGGGTTGAAGGCTATCTACAAGAACCAGATACCCCTCAAGCGCTTAGCTGTAGCCCTCTGACATGACTCTGTGCCTGTCCTGCGCCTTTGCGCCAAGCGCCTGAGTCTGCTCTTCCCTTATGCTGAATCTTTCCTTCAGAAGGAGATGGGTCGCCCTGATCTCTTCAGCGATATTCTTTAATTGCGTTATTTCAGAAGTGATCGAATGGCCTGCTTTTAATTTATTTTTTGCCCTCTCAATAACAGTATTGCTCTGTTCGAGAGTGCGCTGAAGGTCTTTTTCAAGGTCTGTGTCTGAGGCATGGGATATGCGCGGGAGAAAAAAGATAATTATAAAGAGGCTTATACGAATTAATAAATCAGGAGCCGCCCTCAATTCCCCCCCAACAAGTTGTGTTTAGAGTTTACTCCAGATGGTGTAAATAAATTATAACAATGCTAAATTTGCGTGTCAAGGAAAATATTGAGGGGCTTGTCCACCAAGTTCACGAAGTACCACGAAGCAAATAAATTCTTTTTTTTGACACTGACCCACACTGACTCGCAATGACTTTTTAAGACTATCAGTGCTTTTCATAATGTCTCAGTGTTTATCTGTGCCTGCCGACAGGCAGGTCTTTGAAAATCCGTGTCTGATTCTTATCCTTTCCTTCGTGCCCCTTCGCGTGTAAATGTTTACTTTAATATCAGTGTTAATCCGTGGTTAAATATTGCTGAAGGAGTTGTTCGCTAAATGCTAAATATCCTGTTACTTCGAGCTGAAAACATTCGGCAGGGCGCCGAACCTTCTTTCTCTCTTCTGGTAATCATTGATAGCGGATTTAAATTCCTCTTTCGTGAAGTCAGGCCACATGGTGTCTGTAAAGTATAATTCCGAATATGCAGCCTGCCAGAGCAGGAAGTTGCTGAGCCTCATCTCTCCGCTCGTGCGTATCACCAGGTCAGGGTCCGGAATACCTCTGGTATACAGATACCCCTCAAAGGCCTTCTCGTCGATCTCCTCGGGCTTCAAACCGTCTTTTATAATATTTCTGACAGCCCTGAGTATTTCGTCCTTGCTGCCGTAGCTGAGCGCGGCCGTAAGTATTAGTCCTGTATTTGTTCTGGTAATAGATTCGAAATCTTCGAGAAGAGACTGAATGCCCCGGGGAAGTTTGGCCATGTCACCGATGACCCTGAACACGATATTATCCTTTGCGAGCTTCTGCATCTCGTTTCTCAGATAGATCTCAAGGATGCTCATCAGCGCCTCCACTTCAGGCCTCGGCCTGCGCCAGTTCTCCATGGAAAACACATAAAGAGTGAGCGCGCTGAGGTTCATCTCCACGGCAGTGCTGATTATATCGCCGACCCTCTTGACGCCTTCCCTGTGCCCTTCTATGCGCGACAGGCCCCTCAGCTCAGCCCAGCGTCCGTTGCCATCCATTATTATTGCGACATGTTTTATGTTCATTTGGCTCCAAGGTTATAATAATAGAGTATACTACCGCGCAGAAAATCTCCAGAGAACGCCTTGGTGATAAACATAAACAAGCCCGGTTTGGCGATGATCATCAGTTTATTCTCATATACAAGATAATCTGTCACCGCGCCTGAGATGCCGGACATCACAGGGGTATCTTCCATCGTTGAGCCGTTCCACCATAAAGAAGCTGCCTCAGCCTTTTTGGAGCCAAGCCCCGGCACCTGTGCGACAACCGGCATCTTTCTGATAGCAAGGACCTCCTGCCCGCGGCCGGTATCAACGGTCATCAGCCGTCCCTTCACAAACCACTTGTCATCAGGGTTAACTATTGAGTATGCCTTTTTCCTGAATTCAATATCAAACTTCCCATATGACTCCCTGCTCTTCCAGATCAACTGATCCTTGTTGTAGAGATTCAAATAGCCCTTATCATCGAAAGCAATCACCTGTTGCCCGCCTATGTTCTGCCAATCGACAAAGGTAAATCCGTATATATCAACTCCGGCAGGAAGAGTCAGAGTTTTGTCCGTTTGGTAAGAGTTGTCCC
>JACQXH010000008.1 GCA_016208845.1 Nitrospirota bacterium
CTTTCACCCAGTATGCTAATGTCGATGATGCCAAAGATAATCTATGCCCAACCTCAGGTATGCTTAATCCTCCTTCTGTTATCAACTTTACTGCTTCTTCTCTGAACTCCTTTGTGTACTTTCCATTGGGAATCCTTTGCTTTGCCATTTTGACACCTCCATTAAGTTATTTTACCTAACTTTTGGTGTCCTTTTTTTTCAGCTTACCTCAGGGAGGGTGGTCACGAGTGTTGGCCTTAAGGCGAAGCGGCCAAAAGGAAGGATTTGATGAACGAATTTTGGGGAGCGGCGAATTTGTGCAGTCGATTTTGAGCGAGGCGGAGGATCGGCAGCTCCGTCAAACAAAGCTCCGCAAGAGCGGAAAGGGGATAGCCGCTATAATTCGGGAATAGTGCAGGAAATACGGAGTGAACGAGAAGGAGTTGGTGATGGGCAGCAGACGCCGGAAGGTGAGTTTGACCCGTGCGGCAATAGCGCTTAGATGCAAAGAGGATATTGGATGTTCAGGGGCTGAGATTGCACGACATCTCGGTGTTAATACAACCAGCATCAATCGCGCAATCGAGCGGGCTGAAGTGGCGACGTGAAAGCTATATGCACTAAATGCATCAACGTCCCCACTGATCAACGTCCCCAATGAGACCTTAATCCCATCCCCTTCATAATTTGCTGTCACTCCTCTTTTTCAGGAAACAGGAAATATACAATTGATAAATATGCGAGCAGGAAAAATGCGCTGTAGCATATTGTCATGCCGTAGATGCCCAGGTATTGGGAGGGGTTCAGTATCCTTTCAGTGATCCCCAAAAACAGTAACTTGGGTTTTTGGATAGAGTCCCAGCTGTTAAACCGCATATATCTCCCAAGGTCTACTCCCAGGCTACCGAGTATCACCATAACAATAACAAAGGCCCAGCCGCGGACTTTGCCGAAATTTATTTCAAATACAATATGGATGAGCCTGAGCGAAGCAAAACCAAGCACCAGCCCTGTCCAGGCAAGGGAAAAGTACATGAGGACGTCAACCCACACCGGCGCGCGGTAAGCGGTCCTCAGATGAAGAAAGTCAGTGATCAGGTAAGGGGCATTCGGATAAAAAATCAGCCATGACAATAAAAACAATACAAATAAATATTTTTTGGGATTCTGGCAATAATATTTGTAAATGAAAACGGCAATCCCGTATGGCACAACGGCCAGGAACAGGTTCCACAGCAGATAATAATAATGCGTATGTCCGGAATAGTGCACACGAAAAAGAACAATGCCTGTGCAGAATAATATCAGACACAGAAAGATCAGGTGCTGTTTGAAAAAAGGGGTTCTATTCTTCATATTGATATGCGTCCATAATATTTAAATTGAACATAGTATCAATTAACCGGAGCATTCTCTGCTGCGCTTCTTGTTTTCCGTATGATTATAGCAGTTTTAATATTTCAGGATATTTGTAAATACTGCTAAAATCTATTCGTATAACGTAATGCCGGGTCTGCTATATAATTATCAGCCGGTTTTATTATAATAATTTATCTATGAAGAGAGATATCTGGGTCTTCCTGTTTGTTCTCGGCGTAATACTGTTTAACTGGCCGATCATCAGTATCTTCAGGCCTGACATATCAAAATACCTTTTCCTTGCATGGTTTATTTTCATAGCCCTTATCTTTTTTGTGGCTGTTTATCTGAAAAAACGGGACAACGGAGGATAATTGTTTTCCGCGCCTGTATTGTTCTCTATAATATTTGCATATCTTATTCTGCTTTTTCTCATCGCCTATTATGCGGAGAGAAAAGAGCGCAAGGGAAGCAGGCTTGTTTCTAACCCTTATGTCTATTCTCTTTCGCTCGCGGTTTACTGCACGTCATGGACTTTTTACGGAAGCGTGGGCAAGGCGGCAAATGCAGGCTTAAGCTTTCTCACGATATATATAGGCCCGACGCTCATGGCGGCCTTATGGTGGGTGGTTCTCCGCAAGATCGTGCATATTTGCAAGGACAACAGGATAACGACCATATCGGATTTCATCGCGTCACGCTACGGCAATTCACTGTTCCTCTCAGCCCTTGTCACCCTTGTAGCCGTTATTGGGATAACTCCTTATCTGGGGCTCCAGCTCAAGGCGATAATGACGACCTTTTCCATCCTTGCGGGAAAACCTGAGGGCAGCCATTTTGCAGGCTCGCTGATCACCCTCCTGTTAGGCGTGTTCGCGATTATTTTCGGCGCGAGAAAAATTGATGTCTCTGAACGCCATGGCGGTCTCATTTTCGCGGTTGCATTTGAATCAGCGATAAAGCTCATTGCTTTTTTATCAGTAGGGATTTTTGTAACCTATGGACTTTTTAGCGGTGTCGGCAATATCTTTGATAAGATCATGGACTCGCAATATTCTTCCCTTATGACGCTGGGGCCGGGATCGAATGTGAGTTTTATGGAATGGACCTCGCTTACTTTTCTTTCCATGATGGCCGTCATGTTCCTGCCGAGGCAGTTTCAGGTTGCGGTCGTGGAGAATTCCTCTCCTGAACACATCAAAAAGGCAATGTGGCTGTTCCCTCTTTATCTGTTTCTCATCAATTGTTTTGTCTTGCCTATCGCATATGGCGGTCTTCTCCTTGGAGAACCCCGGCAGAATGCTGATTTCTTTGTCCTCAGCATCCCCCTAGGCCATGGCGCGCCAATGCTCGCACTGCTTGCCTTTATCGGCGGGTTTTCCGCCGCAACGGCAATGATAATAGTTGAATCGCTTGCACTAAGCACTATGGTAATGAACAGCCTTGTAATGCCTGCTGTGTGGAGAATGAACGCTATGAAGGGTTTTTACACCATGATATTAAATACGAGGAGGGTAATAATTATAGGACTGGTTTTTTTGGGGTATATTTTTGCTATCTCTATCGGCAATTTCTACAGCCTTGTAGACATAGGGCTAAAATCCTTTGAGGCAGTGACAATATTTGCGCCGGCGTTCCTGCTGGGGCTTTACTGGAAGGACGGTAACAAAAAAGGGGCGATTGCCGGGATACTGGCGGGCTTTACCGTCTGGATGTACACGCTGATGATACCGGCGCTTATGAGAGCAGGCATTATTTCGCCGGAAGGGTCCCTTTCAGGCATATTCAATTCAACATTATTGAACCCTACCGCGCTTTTCGGGCTCGAAGGCCTTGATAGGTGGAGCCATTCCCTGTTCTGGGGGCTTTTTTTAAACCTGTTTTTTTATGTCACTGTATCTCTTTTTACAAAGCAGTCAGATGAGGAGACGAGACAGACGATGATATTTGTAGATGCCTATTCTCCTTTGCAGCTCGGCCTCTCGAGCAAGCCGGGAAGCGTTGAGGAGATAGAAAAAATACTCGCAGATTATATCGGGCCGGCAGAGGCCGCCCGTTCAGTAAAGGCATATTTTAGAAAACATCATCTGACCATGAATTCCATAAATGATGAATGGCTTCTCAAGCTGCGGGCAGAGGCAGAGACTATACTCTCAGGCGCCCTCGGCCCTTCGATCAGCAGTCTGATATTTCAGGACAGGAATATCGTTACACACGAGGAAAGGGTTCAGATATCAGATTCGGTAAAGAGGATATCGAGCAGCCTGATGCTTTCGCGCCAGGAGCTTGCTGAAAAGAACAGGCAGCTGGCCCTTTTGAAGGAATTCAGTGAAAACATTATCGAGAGCATTCCGCTTGGCGTGGCAATGCTTGATGAATCCCTCAGGGTGCGTTACTGGAACAAGGCGATGGAGCGGATAATCGGGATCGAAAAGGCCGACGCGCTCGACTTTGAGGCAGACCTTCTGCTGAAATGCCTTGGCACAGACCTTTTTATTCCGGATGTAAAGGAGGGAGAAGTGATATGTAAAAAGCCTCCGGGAAATGAACCGGAGACCATCCTTAAGATCCATCTGACAAGGCTTACAGGCAGACAGAAGGGATACGTGCTTGTGATGGAGGATATCACGGAAAAGAAAAAGATAGAAGAGGACCTATTCAGGTCTGTCAAGCATGCCAGCATAGGACGGCTTGCGGCAGGCGTTTCTCACGAGATCGGCAACCCGCTCGCATCGATCTCTTCTCTCGTACAGGAACTTCTCACTGAAGACCTTTCGCAGTTCGTTTCAGGCTCTCTGAACACGATCAACACGCACGTAGACAGGATTGCGCGGATAGTGAGAAGCCTTGGTGACTTTGCGCGGCTTTATCCGCGGCAGAAAATGCCCACCAGCCTCAAGCACATCCTTGAAAATACGATAAACCTGGTGCGCTATGACAGCGATGCAATGCCGGACGGCGGCAGGCTTGTGATCTCGGTCAGGCGCAATAACGGCTTTGTGGAATCAGTATTCTCAGATACCGGGACAGGGATCGATCACGAAAACAGAGACAAGATATTTGATCCGTTTTTTTCAACAAAAAGCCCTTCAAAGGGCACGGGTCTGGGCCTCAGCATATGTTACAGTATTATAAAAGATCACGGCGGCACTATAGAAGCAGATTCAGTCAAAGGCGGCGGCACAAAATTTATAATAAGAATTCCTGAGAAGGCAGAATGATATGTCAAAGAGCATCTTAATAGTAGAGGACGAAGACACCCTTAGGGAATCCCTCAAACGTATATTTGTCAAAGACGGGTTTCATGTGGATACTGCCGAATCTGCTGAAAAAGGCGTGGGCCTTGTCGATAACAATATTTATGACATAATTATTTCTGATATTATTCTTCCCGGCATTGACGGCATAGAAATGCTTTCCAAAGTCAGACAGGTCCTGCCGGACCAGATATTTATTGTTATGACCGCATACGCATCTCTTGATACTGCAATAAAGGCCCTAAGGGCAGGCGCATATGACTATATCATGAAGCCCATAATGCACGAGGAGATAAAGCAGGTCGTAAAAAATGCCCTCAGGCAAACACAGCTTCAGGCTGAGAACATTATTCTTAAGAGAGAGCTAAGCCAGGCAAATGACTTCAACGGCATTATTGGAAAATGCCCTTCGCTGATTTCAATTATAAACGAAGCAAAAAAAATCGCTGATACAAAAAGCAATGTCCTTTTGCTTGGTGAAACAGGAGTCGGCAAGGAGCTCTTTGCCCGCATTATTCACTCTAACAGCTCCCGGAGAGACAAACCCTTTATCCCAATTAATTGTTCCTCAATACCGGAGAACCTGCTTGAAAGCGAGTTGTTCGGACATGTAAGAGGCGCATTTACCGGCGCGGTGTTGTCAAAGCGCGGTCTATTTGAAGAAGCTGAAGGCGGCACGGTATTTCTTGATGAGATCGGCGACATCAGCTCAGCCTTGCAGATCAAGCTGTTAAGGGTCCTTGAAGACCAGATGATACGGCCTGTGGGAGGCACTAAATCGGTCAAGGCAGATATAAGGCTTATTACTGCTACCAATAAGAATATTGAGACTGCTGTAAGGGAAGGTCAATTCCGCGAAGACCTGTATTACAGGGTAAATACGATCATGCTGCGGATCCCGCCTCTTAGGGACAGGAGGGATGATATCCCTCTTCTTGTTAGACATTTCATAACTAAATATTCAAAACAGCTCGGCAGGGCTGTTAATGATATTTCTGCTGATGCGCTTTCAATGATGAAGGACTATAACTGGCCCGGAAACGTCCGTGAACTGCAGAACGTGATTGAAAGGGCCATGCTCATCGCCGAAGACAGCACAATTAAGAACGAGAATCTTCCGGAGGCGATGAGGGATTTAAAGGCCTTTCGTCAGTCCTCGCTTGAAGGCGGGCTGAGCATTGAGGATTACACAAAGGCGTTTATTATCAAATACCAGTCCGTATATACAGAGCAGCAGCTCTCAGCCATGCTCGGCATAACACGCAAGTCCCTATGGGAAAAAAGAAAAAGGTGGGGGATGGGGAAAGAGTGAAACTGCTATTTTTTGAATCAAAACCGCATTAATACCTGATTACATTTATCATAATAATTTCCTTTTAATGTTACCTTCTGTAGCCTTAGCGCTTATTTCCGCTACAAATAGTTACATAAGCCGCATGTTCTTTTTGCCTCAGCATTTATAACTCTATGTAATAGCAAATAATTTCTTGCTGGCATTTTATTTGCTTTTATATTTTGTCGCTTCTTAATAATTCATAAAAAATGATAATTGAAGACGTAACAAATTTTCTTAAGAACGTGCCGCCCTTTCAGTTTCTTGAGGAGGGGGTGCTGGTGCGTATTGCCAGTCATCTGACAATGGAATTTTGTCAGAAAAATAATGTCATCCTGAGCCAGGACGGCCCTCCGAGCGACGCCCTGAGGATAATAAAAAAGGGCGGGGTCAAGGTGTCGATGAAAACAGAAAGCGGCGAAGAGGTCGTAATTGATTACAGGGGAGAGGGCGATACATTCGGCTTTTTATCCATGTTCAGCGAGGACAGGCAAAGGACCACGATCGTTGCCGTAGATGACACCCTTTGTTATCTGCTTAATAAAAAAGAGGTAATGAGGCTTCTTGATACCAACCCCTCATTTACCGAATATTTCCTGAAATCCCACTTCACTAAATATATTCACAAGACCTTCAGCGAGATGCACAACAAGATAATGTATTATGGCGGCAGCAGCCATTTCCTCTTCACTACCCGAATCGGGGACCTCGCAACAAAAAAAGTAATTGCCATCCATGACAGAGCCTCAATTCAGGAGTCTGCGCAGATTATGGTCGAAAACAAGATAAGTTCTTTAATTATCACTGATGACAGCGGGCTTCCTTGCGGCATTATAACCGACAAGGACCTCAGGGAAAAGGTGGTGGCAAAAAACAGGGATGTGCGCGAGCCTGTGAAAAACATCATGTCCCTGCCCCTGATAAGAGTGGATGCAAACGATTATTTCTTTGAAGCTGTATTGAAAATGATCAAGCACAATATCCATCACGTGATCATTGTAAAAGACGGCGTCCTCAGCGGAGTCATTACCAATCATGACCTGATGATACTTCAGGGCAGCTCACCGCTTTCTTTTGTCAAGGATATA
>JACQXH010000009.1:0-2186 GCA_016208845.1 Nitrospirota bacterium
AGGGGTGGGGGTGATTTTTTATCACCCTCCTCTTCATCGCACAAATTTCTTGATCGTTTCTATCAGAAGCGCCGGCGTAAAAGGCTTTACTATCCACCCGCTGGCTCCTGCTGTCTTGCCTTCCTGTTTTTTGGATTCCTGGGATTCTGTCGTAAGCATAACAACAGGAGTAAATTTGGTTGCAGGCGCAGTGCGGAGCTGTTTGATCAGCTGTATGCCGTCCATATTCGGCATATTAAGGTCTGTTATTACCATATCCGCTTTTGCACTGTTCAGTTTTGCGAGGGCATCCTTGCCGTCTACAGCTGCTATGACATCATATCCTGCCTCTTTCAGTGCAAAGGTCACGAGCTGTCTCATGGACGCCGAATCGTCAACTATCAATATGGTCTTACTCATTTGTTATCCCTTGTACCTGATGGACGATCATAAACAGGCGAAAATTCTTCTTCCCTGTCATTCCCGCAGGTCTTAAGCGGGAATCCAGGGTTTCCTTTGTTTGCATGGATACCTGCCTTCGCAGGTATGACATATAAGGTATTATCATGCCCTGTCTCTTTAAAAAGCCTGTTCATGGCAAATTTATCTTGCATATCGCTTTACTATCTCTATCAGCCTTTCCGGAGTAAAAGGTTTTACGATCCAGCCGCTGACCCCGGCCTCTTTTGCCTCAAGCACCTGAGACTGCTGGGATTCGGTCGTGAGCATGACCACGGGTGTAAATTTAAAGAACTGATTCTTGCGTACATTCCGCAGGAATTCCAAACCATTCATATTTGGCATATTAAGGTCTGTTACTATGGCATCTATCCCGGCATTTAATTTGCTTACCGCATCTGCGCCGTCAACTGCTTCGACAACTTCATATCCGGCTCCGCGCAGGGTAAATGTCACAAGCTGTCTCATGGATGCTGAGTCGTCCACTATAAGTATTGTTTTTCCCATAAATCACTCCTTTACATTAGTGGAAGTTCCGGCATGGCCAATGCTGTCGTCACCATTGCCTGATAATATATTTTTGAGCACCGAACGCTCTGATTCCATGGTGTAGAGCTTTTCAAGGCCATGAACACCATTCCCGTTTTCATTGAATTCATTTATCCTGCGGCCTATGCTTGAGGCGCTTTGCGCGATATTTTCAAGCTCTGCCTTCATATTTTGAAGAGGGGCCATTACGTGTTCTATCCGCTGTCTTGTGATATCCTGAAACTGCATTGATATGACGACACTGCTGATGTCTGAGGCCAGGGACTCAGTCCCTTTGGCAAGCATGTCGAGCTGGTTTTTTATTTCCTCTACCGTACCGTCTATCTGTTTCATGGCGGCATCCACGACATCCGCTGATTTAGATGAGATTTTATAATTTTCTGTTATGCTCGTCTCGGCTCTTGCATAGATATCATTGGTGTCCGCCTCGATCCTCACAATGACCTTCCGTATCTCTTCTGCCGCCACATTGGAGCGGTTTGAAAGCTTCCTCACCTCATCAGCAACTATGGCAAAACCTCGTCCATGCTCGCCTGCGCGCGCCGCTTCAATAGCAGCATTGAGCGCCAGCATGTTGGTCTGTCCTGCGATAAATTCGATCTCATCGACTACCTTTTTTATGCTTTTTGTATCTTCAATGATAGTCTTCAATTCACTCATCGTCGTGCTTGCAAGTGTAATCGATGCCTGCATGCCCTGAACTATTTCCGTAAGGGCTTTCTTGCTTATTTCGATCGAATTAATTTTTTCATGTTCGTCGCATCCGGCAATCTTTTGCAGGGCAGACGATGCATCCGAATTAGTTTTTCGCGCCCGCTCAACAATGTTCATGAATTTTTCTCCGATATTGAGGGCAGCGGATTCTGTGTGATCGGTTGCTTCCTTGAGCTGGTTGACAAGCACCGGAATGATCTGCGCCTTTTCATTGAGGGGTCTTTCGATGGGGTCTATTAAAGATTTCATTTCTGATATTTGCTGTTTCAGTTTTGATCTGTAGCTGTGATCTATATTGAATAACTGCTTTTTTAATAAAAAATAACCGGCCGATATAATTGAAAGAGCTGCGGCTGTGCTGACTATTATTCTTAAGGTCAGGTTGTTTATTAACGATGGGGCTGTTATCAAAAGGATAACAAGGGCGGCATTTGCATAAATTTTCCAGCTAAGTTTCATTATTTCCTGCCTCAACTCGGTAATTG
>JACQXH010000009.1:2193-3969 GCA_016208845.1 Nitrospirota bacterium
GTTTATGTAAATGAATCTTCGGTTAATCCAAATAATGCATTTAGGAAACCACAGAGAACACAGAGACGCTGAGGGAAATTAAAAAGACATGTAAATCTCATATATCTATTCTGTGTCCTCATGATTTATTCTTTGCGGTAGATAGAAATACTGTCACTGTATGAAAGAGTACACAGAAAAAAATAATAAAATACATGTTTCCTCTTTGATTATTAATGTCTTTCTCTGTGTCCTCTGTGGTTAATTGCATTTTCCGGGTCAAATGAAATTGCAGGAGGGGAAGGGATAAAAGGGAAGAGAGCGGCTTGATAATAAAAGAAAAAAGTGCGAAGGCCCTCTCCTGCAAAAAGCTATAATTAATTTGACTGCATTCCACACGTAGCGCAACAAACATAACAAGTTCATCGGAATTGTGTATTGAAGTCTACAGAGGGGGAAATATGTTTTTTAATTGGGGTAAAGCCCTATAGTGCATCAGGACAACCCTGATAGTCTATGTAATTGATTGATTTATCAAATGATTATATCGTAACTACTCCGGTAATTTAGTCTATTAGTCTGAAGTTATTAGCTAAAAGACTAAATACCTATAGACTATTAACCTATTTATACTATTTCTTCTCTTCACTCATGAACCACTGGACCGCGTGCATGAAGAGATTGCGGGAATCCTTGAAATTCATTTTCTTCTTGATATGGTCTATATAGGTCTCGATCGTCTTGACACTGAGGTTTAACTGTTCTGCTATTTCGCGGGTTTTTAAGCCTTTGCCTATAAACTGAAATACCTCAAGTTCGCGGTTGCTTAGACTATCAATGGTGGAGATGTATACCCCGGAGTGTTTTGTTACAAATTTATGCAGGAGTTTTTCGCTTAACTTGCTGCTGACGTATATTTCTCCGTCAAGGACCTTTCTCAGTGCCACAATGACTTGTTCAGGAGGCTCCTTCTTCATTATATAACCCCTGGCCCCGGCCCTCAGGCAGCGTTCTGCATAAACAGATTCATCATGCATTGAGAGTACCAGTATAAGCATATCCGGATATTTGTATAACAGGGCTTCCAATAACTGGATCCCGCTGCCAAGTCCGAGCGAGATGTCAATTGTTGTCAGGTCAGGGCTGCATTTAGGAATGGCATCAATGGCCTGAGGAACATCGCTGGCTTCTCCGCATATGGTAAGGTCGTCTTCCTGATTAATAAGCTGGGCGAGCCCCTGCCGTATTATGGGATGGTCATCAACAATGAAGATCTTGCGTTTAGGGTTCGATGTTTTAGAGGATATTGTCATGCGTTAAATAATAATACTATAAAACTGTGGAACGCAAGTAGCAAGTAGTAAGCAGGAAGTAGCAAGTCAAAAGAGGGAAGTCAAAACTTTGTTTAAGCAGGGATGATGCATTTTACTATCGTGCCTCCGTTTGCATCCTGCTGGACATCAAGCGATGCGTTTATAAGGCCGGCGCGGTATTTCATGATTCTTAATCCCATGCCGCCTGATTGACCTGACATATCGGAAATTCCGATACCGTCATCTTTTATCATCATTATGAAATTATCTTTGTTTTTGGAGAGGTAAATTTCGATCTGCTTTGGCCTGCCGTGTTTCACAGCATTTGTTATCGATTCCTGGGCGATTCGAAATAATTGCGTAACTACGGACTTGTCGCGGAAGATGACCGGAGCATCATATCTGAAAATACAGGGTATACCGAACATTTTTTCGGTGTTGGCGGCGAGTTCCTCAAGCGCTGAGGTAAAACCCTCTTTATCCA
>JACQXH010000009.1:4003-14337 GCA_016208845.1 Nitrospirota bacterium
ACAAGCACGGAGATCTCTGCCGCATCATCTGCGGTTTCAAAGTGGCCTTTTTCAAGTCTTCGGCCCAAAGCCCTGCTCTTGAATGAGATGCCGGTGAGAAGCTGTCCCAGTCCGTCATGCAGGTCCTGACCAATCCGGCGGCGTTCCCGCTCTTCAATAGTAATAAGTTCTTTCTCAAGATCGCGCTGCTCGGTGATGTCGCGTATTATTCCGTCATATGATATGAGAATGCCGTTTGAGTCATAATGAGGGACAATAGTGTTTTCGACCCATCTTGCCGGGCCGTTTTTCTTGATTATGCGGTGCACTATAGGCTGAGGCTTAATTCCGGAAAGAATTTGTTCAGCCTGTCTTTTGACGAGGTGCTGGTCTTCTTTAGCTACCATGCGTATCCAGAGATAAGGGTCATTTGCAAATTCCTTCTCGCTATAACCGGTAACAGAAATGCAGGCGTCATTGTGTATTGTGTCTATGACTTTGCCATTTTCCACACGGACTGAATATATGTAATCTGTGATATTATCGGTAATACGCCGATATCGTTCTTCGCTTTGTTGCAGCAATTCCTCATTTTTCTTGCGCTCAGTGATATCGCGGTGAAAGCATTGAAAAAAGGATCTTCCGCCGGATGAGATCAGGCTGGCTGAGACCTCGAGCGGGAAAATATGACCGTCCTTGTGGTAGTGTTCCACATTGAAGGTCAGGGCTTCCCCTGCCCGGAGCCGGCGCATCCGTTCGGGAACCATCTGAGCGGTTTCAGGCGCATCAAGATCCGTCAGGCTCATGTTCTGCATTTCTTTTATGCTGTAGCCGTGCATTCGGGCGAACGATTCGTTGACCGCGACCAGTCTGCCGTTGTCCAGCAAAAGCATTATCCCTTCGTTAGCAAGGTCAAACAGGATGCGGTATTGTTCTTTGCTCTCGCTCAGCGCCTCCTCTGCCTGCTTGCGCTCTGAGATCTCTTTTTCGAGATTTGCATTGGCCCTGGATAATTCTGCCGTACGGTCTGCCACGCGTTTTTCAAGTTTATCTCTATATTTTAATAATTCCTGTTTTATGTGTTTTTCCTTTGTTACGTCCCTGATAAAAGAACCGACTCCGAATTTATTGTCTCCGAGTCTCACACGGAATTTTCTGGTCTCAAAAACCCTTTTGCCTATCGCTTCCTCGCTGATAAGGACTCCATCAGACCTCAATGCGTTCATATCGGTCTGCCTGCAAATTTGGGCGGCGTTTTCAGGCATTAATTCAAAGTCCGTCCTCCCGATGATCTCTTCTCCTTTTTTGCCTATGAAGGCCTTGAAAGCACTGTTAGCGAATATATACCTGAACTCTTCATCTTTAAAAACTGCAATGTCTGAAATTGAATCTAAAAATATGCGGTAAAATTCTTTGCTTTTCATTATTATCCCTTCAGTCCATGAACATCAGGTCCAGTCTCTGACAACTCTGATTCAGGCTTATTTTTTACTACTCAGGTTGTTTAGACTGAAGTCTGTCAGGTAACAGGTTATTTAGATTATTAGCCTTTAGTCTGTCAGCTGAACGGCTAAACACCTACAGTCTATCTCCCTGAGCAGTTACGTTTTGTTTAGAGCATACTGTTCAAACAGTCTGAGTCCCTCCATATGCCTTTCGGTAAAATCATATGATATGCCACGCCAGTATCTTATGAGTTCCTTTTCAGGAAGCCACTCGTTCTGCCGGGCCTCCCGCGCTATTAAAGAGAGGTTTTTTACCGCATATTTTTTTGCGGCGATCAGGTCCAGAGAGAGCTTTCTGATCAAGCCCCCTTTTTGTTCAAGGGCCTTCTTTCTGACTATCCACAGGGCGAATACAAATGGCAGGCCGGTATGTTTGAACCACAGCTCACCGAGATCGTACGTAAACAGTGACGGGTGCGGGCTGATATTTTGTTTTTTACTTGTAACCCGCAACTTGTAACTCGTAACTTTTTTTGCGGCTTTCATTGCTTCATCCCCTATCAGCAGGCATGCGGGGTAATCTGCCAGGTTTTTTTTAAGGGAACCGCTTTTAACCTTTTTGAACTTACAGTTAATGGATAAAAAATCCTTCAGTATAATTTTCAGGAGGACCACAGATGTATCGGAATGAGATGTGACAGCGATAGTTTTATTATCAAGATCTTCGATCGGCGTTTTTGAAAATAAAAATATACTGCGAACCGGGCCTGATGCGCTTATGGAAAACCACGGGATGATGGAATATTTGTCCTTGTGCCTCAGATATTCGATCGATGATGAGGGGCTCGCATCAAGCCTGCCCTGTCTGAGCATTTTATTGAGGTCTGACGGCACGCCGCTTATAAATTTATATTCAGGCCTGCGGCTTTTTTTTTCAAGATAATAGAATGCCGGAAATAAATTCGCATACGGGATCTTGCCTATTATCAGTTTTTTATTTTTCATAATTAACCCAAATAATTCATTTAGGAAACCACAGAGGACACAGGGAAAAATTATAAAAATGAAAGAAACATTTAATTCTCATATAGTTCTCGGTGTTCTCATAAAAGGTAATCATTTGTTACACAATATTAAATTCACTTATTGAGTGCACAGAGGAAGAAGATTTTTTATGTTCTTGTTTCTTTTTTGTCAAGATGTCTTCTCTGTGTTCTCTGTGGTAATTCGCTGTTCATCCCTTTATCACGCCGATGGGCCTGAGCCTTACTATTTTTTTTGATATACCGGCCCTGTGAACAACATCAACTACGCTGGATATGTCTTTATATGCCTCAGACATCTCTTCTGCGAGTGTTTCTCTTCCTGCGGACCTGACTATTATTCCCTTGTCCGCCATCTCTCTCCATATGGCCCTGCCTTTTGCCTTTTTAATAGCCTGGTGCCTTGACATGACCCTGCCTGCGCCATGACATGTGGAGCCGAAGGACTCGGTCATGGCCTTTTCAGTGCCCAGAAGGACATATGACGCCCTTCCCATATCTCCCGGAATTAAGACCGGCTGGCCCAGGTCCCTGTACGACGCAGGCAGCTCCGGGTGTCCCGGAGGAAAGGCCCTGGTGGCTCCTTTGCGATGGACCACAACTTTCATTTTATTTCCGTTGATTGTATGCTCTTCAACTTTGGCTATGTTATGGGCGACATCGTATATAAGGCTCATCCCTAAACCTTTAGGCCCTGCGTTCAATACTTGCATGAAAGACTCTTTTACCCAGTGCATTATGCACTGCCTGTTGGCCCATGCATAATTTGCCGCAGCCCTCATTGCCGCAAGATAATCCTGCGCCTCCGGGCTCTTAAAAGGAGCGCAAGCGAGCTCTTTATCATAAAGAGCTATCTTATACTTTGTGGCAGCGCGCTCCATTATGTCAAGAAAATCCGTGCAAACCTGATGGCCGAAGCCGCGTGAGCCCGTATGTATCATGACTGTGATATGGTCTTTGTATAACCCCAGCCTGTTTCCCGCTGCCTCATCATATATTTCATCAACGTACTGGATCTCTGCAAAATGATTTCCCGATCCCAGGGTCCCCTGCTGTGCCTTTCCCCTCTCATAGGCCTTGTCGCTGATCAGGTCAGGGTCTGCGCCATCGATGCACCCTCCTGATTCTATATGTTCCAGATCTTCCCTGTCGCTAAACCCCTGTTCAACAGCCCATCGTGCCCCTTTGAGGAGGAGTTTTTTTTCATCCTCTATGCTGAGACGCAGTTTGCCCTTTGAGCCTACGCCTGTCGGGATGTGAGTGTATAAGGCCTCAACGAGGTCCTTTATCCTTGGAACAACCTCTTCTTTTCTGAGGCTGCTCCTGAGGAGCCTTACTCCGCAATTTATATCATAACCTACTCCGCCGGGTGAGATAATGCCTTCGTCCAGGTCAAATGCTGCCACACCGCCAATAGTGAAGCCATAACCCGTGTGTATATCCGGCATTGCGAGCGATGAGCCTACGATCCCGGGCAGTGACGCAACATTTGCAACCTGCTCGATAGCGTGAACTTCGAGGTCCTTCTCAAGGGCCTCATCGACATAGATGATGCCTTTGGTCCTCATCCCGCTCTTGTAGCCCTTTGGGATTTCGAGCCTGATGCTGTCGATCCTTCTCAGTCCTTCGACGCTCATAGGAACACCTCTTTCGTTTAAGTATACCAATAAAAATTCTAAATCCCAAATCCAAAATTATAAAGCAAAGAATCGTAATGTTTGGCCTCTTTCTACTTTCAAAAATGGTTATAGTTTTAAAGGAAAGTCAAAATGAAAAGCTCTAAAAATAATTGTTTATGATGGGCTTTGATTATCTCTTCAACAAAGAGTGAAGCTTGTCGACAGCAGATTTTATTGATTAGGTTCTTCCGGGAACTCTGTGGATAAAGTAAACAGGTATGGCATAGAGAGGCGTTATGCTGGCTGGGGCTGTCATTCCGGTTTGTCCGGAATCTTTCTTTGACAGGGTTCCCGACAAGTGGGAGTGATTGAAATTATGCAAGATAAGGTTTTTTCGGTTTATATCATGGCAAATGCCAGGCCGACATTATATACGGGCGTTACGGCAGTCGGAGTGCAATTATCCGGGAAAAACAGATTAAAAACATGAGCAGACGAGAAAAAATAAACCTTATTCGATGGATTGTTAGGCGCATCTGTTATTAATCCTTTGCCGTAATATCATCGACTGGCACCTTTTTGCGCAATACAATTCTTGCGAAAACCGATACGTCAATTAGGCTCAAAAAAATCGATCGGCATGTTCTTGTGCAATACAATTCTTCTCAAAGCCGTTGTTTCAATTCCAACATCAACCATATTTTTCCAGTATTTAATCAGCAATTCTTGACTGTTGCCAACCTTTGCAAGTTGTTCATATAGATAAAACCATAGTACGTAAATGCCAGCTCGGAAGCCTTGCCACGAATCTTGACTTGAGATGGAGGAGGCCAGGCGTTCTGATTGCCGCACTACATTTAAAAAACTCGTTCATCATTCTCGCTAAAACTTGGCCATAGTTGATGGGCAAAACCATTACGGATTTGTGCCAATTTGTTTAGCGCTCGCGCTTCTTGTTCATGTATGAGACCAGCCGCGACGCAAGTTTTTACTTTCCTATCAAATGTCATGTGATCTAATTCGAGTTGTGCAGGTTCTATAAAAGCAGTCTCTATCATTGAAGTCAAAAGGGACTCAATGTAGATGTGGCCTTTGATCGCGCAAACCAGTGGGTCTGTGTCACCGATAACCTTTACGAATGCTTCTGCATATTTTTTCTATGCGATTCCTCATCAGGCATTAGTTTGCTTACAATATCGTCTGTCGCTTCTGCGTCTGCCGCATAGAACTCTATTAGAGTTCCGTCCTTGCAGATGGCTTCGCAGATGAAACATGGAGAGCCGCGGTGCTCATTTGGTGGTAAGCATTGTCGTTCAAGCTGACCGCCACCATGTGGTTTAACAGCACCAGCAATTTCCTCTATATTCTTAACGGTAATTTTTTTGATTATCATGACATTCTCCGAATGTTTAAGTTTTTATATTGGCCTAACTATTCTCATTAGCCGTCGGGCCACAGACCTGAGAAAAAAATCAAAATGCTTTATTCCCGGTCGGGCTGGATGAATTTGTTAAGTTCCGTCTATTTGTTTCTCGATGTTCTTTATATCTTTTATCAGTTGATTGTGCACAGAGTCAGAAAAATCATAATCTTCCACTGCCTTCAAATATTTCAAGGATGATTCATAGTCTTTAAGCCAAAGAGCGACATATCCGGCATGGTAGCACCAGTCGGGCGAAGGTTTGTTGCCGTGATCCCACTTTCAATCTCGTGCGTAACTCTGACGCAAGTCCTCCAGTTTTGCCATTACCGCCGCAGGCCCATTGAATTTATCGAACCAAGGCAATCCTTCGCTTTGAATTTTATTCTTCAAATCAAGGAGAGCGTCTTCAAGATATCTGCCATCCTCGTCGATATACCAGATATTTCTATTGGCACATTCAGGCTGAGACAATGTTTTATGAATCCTATGTGAAAAAAGACAGTGAGCGTAGTGTGGCATAAGCACTCCGCCTTTTTCTTTTGGGCCGTAAGAACCATGCATTGATGGTATTGCCGGGAAATAACAGCCTACTTCTACTTGAAAAGAATATGTGGTGCAACCTAACACGGCTGCGTTGTAGGCATTGAAAGATTCTATAATTATTACATCAATTCGACTTTCTGAATATCGCCATGAGCCTTTGCTTGAAAATTTGCTGAATCCCGCCTCTTTCAAGAACGGCCGTATTTCTTCACGAATTGCCTTATTTACAATTTTGCTTTCCATCATATTTTGAACCAGTGATTACATGCTGTCTGTATATTTACAAAAATATACACGATATTACTACTGATAGACAAGGTTTTTTTAATGTCTGCTAACGGTTTTACTAAAATAATTCCGCAGTTTTGCTTTGAACATAAACCATGGCGAAAAAGATCACTCGACTCATTGCAATTTCTTAAAAACAATGGCATCATTCATCACATAAATTAATAAGTTGAGAAGAGACCCATTTAAATGGATATTCTTTTTGAAGTTAAAACTGTTTCGGGCAAGGTTATAAGAACGACCGCCTCTCACTGGGATCTTATAACGAAACTGAAACATCCGGAGATTGAAGGAAAAGAAAGTGAAGTGAAAAGTTGTTTAGCTAACCCCATGGAGATAAGAAGGAGTTCAGAAGACGAGGATGTCTATTTATATTATGCGCCTTATATGGCATACTATGTATGTGTAGTCGCAAGGCACTTAAACGGTGATGGCTTTATAATAACAGCATATATAACCGATAAGATAAAAGAAGGAGAGACTGTATGGAAAAAATAACTATAACATTTGACAAGGCAGGCAATACACTCGATGTCTGGTTCGAAAAACCCCAGCCCTGTATCAACGAGGAAGTAGGCAATGGGATTATTCTTAAAAAGGATGAGAATGGTGAAATAATCGGCTTTGAGAAGATAAATTATCTAAAAAAAGAAAAGCCCGATTCCGTTCAATCCATCCCCTTTGAAGTAGCTATCGTTTGAGGCATCTCACATTATTAATTAAAACCTGATTCAGGAAGTTATACAACATGCCAATTTAGAAGCCAATTTTCATCTATTGTTATATATCAAAGATCACTTCTGCTTCATAGATATCATTTATCTTTTCTATCCTGAGCCTGTGATATGTCGCGGCCTTTATCAACAGCCTGCTCTCATGCCTGTCCGGGTCAAAATCTTCGCCTGTTACAGCGGCCTTAAGCGTATACTTTTGTGTGACGGCAAGCGCCCCCCCACCCATCCCTCCCCCTTGAGGGGGGAGGGCAAGGGTGGGGGCGAGTTCAATTATTTTGATTTCTTTCCCAATAAATCCATACGCATCAAACTGAAAGATGAGTTCATTAAGCCAAGACACCAGTAAGTTATCGAGTGAAAGGCCTTTCACCTCGACTTCTATTGTTTTTTTTTCCTCTATGCGATTGAGATCAGTGATAAGATCGTACATCCCTTCTGCTGCGTTTATGAACAATTGTTCCGGGGTTTTTCCGTAGGCCTTTAATCCGGCATCGCCTGAGATGTCAATCGGTTCGTATTTTTTCATTAAGAAATTTTACCACAGAGGGCACAGAGGCAGAAGGATTTCAACCACATAGACCACAAAGATGTTTTTTAAATTTTAATTGAATGCTTCTTTGTGTTCTCTAAACTAAGTCGCTTATTTAATATGAATCTTATATAACTAAAAGAGTGCTCAGGGAAAAACAATAAAAATGAACCTTTCTTCTTTAATAATCTTAATGTCTTTCTCTGTGTCCTCTGTGGTGAATTGCCTATCCCGGTTTACTTCGGCGATTCAAAGACATCTTTGATGGTATCGAGCAAAAGGTCGGGGGTAAACGGTTTTTCAAGGTAATTGAATGCGCCGAGTTTCAGGGTCTTTACTGCTGTTTCCACGGTGCTGTAACCGGTTATCATGATAACCTTTGTTTCAGGCCATGTCGCTTTTATTTTTGTCAGGACATCTACTCCGTCCATGTCAGGCATCTTCAGGTCAAGGAGCACGAGGTCAAAGGCCTCTTTCTCAAGATACTGAATGCCTTCTTTTCCGCTGGAGGCTAACTTCATGTCATAGCCTTCGCCGATAAGAGTGCGCTGGCAGCTTACCCTTACAATAGGTTCATCATCAATTATCAGTATCTTTTTCATGCGTGATGTTCAGAAAGAGGTAGTTTAACAAAAAAACTAGTCCCTTTACCAATTGTGCTTTTTACATCTATCTGTCCGCCGAAATGTTTCACGATCCCATGGCTGACCGACAGGCCAAGTCCCGTGCCCTTGCCTACGGGCTTTGTGGTAAAGAAGGGCTCAAACAGCTTCCCCATTATTTCTTCGGGTATTCCGCTTCCTGTGTCTGTGAACTCTATTTCCACGAACGGCTTCTTATCTACCGTAGTTTTGCGGGTTGATATGGTTATCGTGCCCCTTTCGTTCATGGCATCGGCCGCGTTTATCATCATGTTCAGGAATATCTGCTGGAACTGGGATACATCTCCAAGCACAATGAACGGCGTATCTTCGAGCCTTACATCAAATTTGATATTGAGGAACTTTGCCTGGTTCTCGACCATATGGATGGTGCGCCTCAGCACTTCGCTGATATTCAGGTCTCCTTTTTCAGAAGGTGTTGCGCGCGCAAAGGTGAGGAGGTTTTTAATGATTTTAGCGCACCGCTCAGCCTGTTCGATAATTACATTCAGGTCTTCCGCCTCAAGGCTGTCCGGCGGAACCCTCTTCTTTATCAAATACGCGAACGTCACAACGCCTGTCAGGGGATTATTTATCTCATGTGCTACGCCGGCCGCCATCCTGCCGAGGGATGCGAGCTTCTCTGTCTGAACAAGCTGCAGGTGGGTCTTCTGGATCTCCTCTGTTTTTTTAGTGATCTCCGCCTCCAGTGTCTGGGTCCAGCGTTCCTGCTGGTCTTTTGCCGCCTTGATCTCTGTTATCATCACATTAAAGGCATTTGACAGGACCCCTATTTCGTCATGGGATTTTATCGGCACTGAATAATTAAGGTCGCCGCCGATAACCTTTTCCATGCCGTGCGCAAGATAACTGACCGGCTTGGATACCAATTCCCACAGGATCAACCCCAGAAATGCAGATATGGCAATGAAGAAAATAGCTACATAGGCCGTGAGCGCAAGCCCCTGCTTGAACTTGGCTTCATCAAGCAGCGCCAGCGAGGCGTCGGCCTCTACAAAACCGAGTATCTTGTCTTTTTCAGCATGTGCATGGCAGGCCGCTGTATAGCAGGCATGTTCATTGAAGATCGGTTCTATTAGTTTAAGTGCTGTGCGTCCCTGAGGGTCCTTATATATGTCCCATTTTTTTTGATGCCGGTAAAAGCTCTGCCGACAATTCAGCATTCGCATGACATCCTGTGCAGGCAAGTGAATTAATTTCCACTGCATTTTTTATTTCATCCTTGTTTGATGAATATTGAATTTTCCCCTTATGGTCATAGATCCTTACCCTTTTTATGCCTTCTGCCATGCTGATATCTTCAAGCGTCTTCTGAATCGACGGCTGGTTTGATGTGAGCATGCTGTAACGGTTGCTCTCTTTTATGAAGGCGATGAAGGAGGAGCCGTATTTCACCGCTATGGAAAGAAGGTCCTGTTCCTGTTTGCGCAGGGTCGCGTACCAGAAGACAAAACTCCCGATTATCATCAGGAGGCTGATGGCTATAATAAGCTTGGCCGCAAGGGACCGGCTCGGGTGACGGAAAATATTCTTCATTGCTGCCTTAATTATATAAGGCTTTTATATTTTTTGGAAGAGGCAGAATTTAAAAGTTGAAAGTGGGCAGTGAACAGTTGACAGTGAGGGAATAATATGAGAGAAACAACCCCCTGTGGCCCCCTTTTTTTAGGGGGAATTGCACACTTGAAATGAGAAAGACCATTTATATTTGCAACCACCCCTTTTCACTCTGCTCTTTACCGCTGACATGATAAATAAGTTAAAACTAACAATAAGCAACTCAAATATTCATTGACAGGGGCTCATGTTTTTATGTATAAAAACATGCAGTATGCCCGGAACTTATATCCCTTCAAACTACTTGGCTGTTTTAATTATATTGATAGTTACCACTGTTATCGGCGTTACTCCCTTGATCGCCGGTTTCCTGTTAAGACCAAGAAGGCCATATGCTGTCAAACTGTCTCCGTATGAATCAGGCAATCCGCCAATTGGAGATACGAGGGATAAGTTTTCGGTAAAGTTTTATATCGTTGCCATGCTCTTTATGGTATTTGATGTTGAAGCGG
>JACQXH010000070.1 GCA_016208845.1 Nitrospirota bacterium
TCCTTTCAGCAGAAGCAATAATGCCAAGGGTTTCTATAAGCCCGGTAAACATCGGTATCAGTCTTTTTGAGAAGTATCAACCGCAAACTGAAAGGTTTTTTGATAAATGCCCAGCCAGTTGACAGTCTCTTCCCATGAGACCTCTATTTTATAAGTTTTGTCTCGGGTCAATATGATATCCTCATCCTTTAGCGGAACACTCATATCACGCGCCATTTCCTTAACCTTTAACATCATCTCGCCTTCCCTAAATTGACTGCTGTTCATTTTCGAGACCTCTTTTAAATCACTCTTGAAAACCAGGTAATGATAAAACGGGACGCCGAACTGATATGCTGAAAAGAGCGCCAAACCGACCACAAGTAGATTTAATAACTTTTTCATGATCCCAATACCTCCTTTAACCCAATAAATGCATTTATAAAGAATGCAGACGTTGTGAAAAAATTTATTTTTCGATACCTTAACGCAGTTGCAATCAAAGTACCCATGTATATTTTATGCAAAGTCTTATATGAAATTTTAAATAAAACTTATCGAGTTAAATAGATTTTTGAACAATGTCTGCGTTATTTGGGTTAGTGAATAAGGTCGCCTATTCTGCCCCATCTGACTTTGTTATACCATACATCGCCACCGTCCCATGACCAATAAATCATAAAGGCCTTGCCCTTAATATCGTCCATATCCACAAAGCCCCAGAACCTACTGTCAAAGCTCTGGTCCCTGTTGTCTCCCATAACAAAAAATTGCCCGTGAGGAACTTTAACCGGGCCGAAGTTGTCTCTATTGGTTATATCTTTATTTTCTGTTTGGGTGTCTTTATGTATTTTGTACGGTTCATTCAGAGGAATATCGTTAACATACACCCGTTTGTTCTTTATCTCAACCTTGTCCCCGCCTACGCCTACTACCCTCTTTATAAAGTCTTTGCAGTCATCCTTAAAAAGGGATGAAGGGTCCCCGTTGCTTAATGTATTGCTGAATCTTGTTTTAATATTCTTTGTAATGCTCCTGCATTCCTCCACATCCCTGTTCTTTGGAAAGGAGAAGACTATGACATCTTCTCTTTTGGGCTGCCTGAAGATCATAGACCTTCCGTCTGAAAAAGGGAGGTCCAGCCCGTAGATAAACTTACTTACAAGTATATGGTCGCCTATGACAAGCGTGGGAATCATTGAACCTGAAGGTATTTTGAAGGCCTGCACAACATAAGCCCTTATCAGGAGGGCCAGCATTACAGCTATGACTATAGCCTCTGCGTATTCCCTGAACTTTGACTTTCTTCTGCCGGTTGCCAAATTATTTCTCCTTAATGTCTTGCGCGGCTGTCAGCCGCTAACCTCTCAAACTAACGCCTATTTTACCTTAAGAACAGCAAGAAAAGCTTCCTGAGGGATCTCGACCCTCCCGAACTGCTTCATTCTCCGCTTGCCCTCCTTCTGTTTCTCGAGGAGTTTTCTCTTTCTTGAGATGTCGCCGCCATAGCATTTTGCAAGCACATTCTTCTTCATCGCCTTTATGCTTTCCCTTGCTATTATCTTGCTCCCTATGGCCGCCTGTATAACGACCTCGAACATCTGCCTGGGGATAACCTCCTTAAGCCTCTCAGTGATCTGTCTTCCCTTAATGTAAGCGCTGTCAGTATGGACTATCATCGAAAGAGCATCAACAGGGTCTCCGTTCAGAAGCACATCAAGCTTTGTCAGCTTTGATACCCTGTGTCCGATAAACTCATAATCCATCGAGGCATAGCCGCTGGATGAAGATTTTAACTTATCATAAAAATCCCATAATATCTCGCTTAAGGGAAGTTCGTATGTTACTCTTATTCTATCTTTGCCGATATAATCGAAGCTCGTCTGCGCGCCGCGCTTCTCTTGACATAATGCTGTGGCAGTTTCGCCGGGCTGTCAATGTATATAATGCTTCCGTCTGTTTGAGTGACCTTGTAAACGACTGTGGGAGCAGTATTTAGAAGAGAGAGCTTAAACTCCCTTTCAAGCCTCTCTTTCACTATCTCCATATGGAGAAGACCGAGAAAACCGCACCTGAAACCAAAGCCGAGCGCGGTTGAGCTCTCAGGCTCGTAACTGAAGGAAGAGTCATTCAGCTTAAGTTTTTCAAGGGCATCTTTCAGTTCAGCATACTGGTTAGGCTCTGTTGGATAAAGGCCGGAAAACACCATGGGCTTCACATCCTTGTACCCGGGGCATGGCTCTGAAGTAGGATTTTCCGCATCTGTTATAGTATCGCCGACCTTTGTATCCGAAACATTCCTTATGCCGGCAATTATATAACCAACCTCGCCTGAAACAACTATTTCCTTAAATTTATCCGTTAGTTTTATTTTATCCAGGGAATCCCTGATAGCCCTGCCGCAGGGGTAGTTTGAAATCAGGGCCAAGCGATAGTGTCCTGAAATTTCGTTGAGCAGGGCCGTCCAGGGCATCCCTGATGCCGATGCCCTCTTTTGCGGAAGTGATAATTGCGTCACTGCAGTCTATGCCTATTGAGTCTTCAATCTGTTCTTTTACCCTCTCAGGTTCCGCGCCAGGCAGGTCTATCTTGTTTATGACGGGTATTATTTCGAGGTGGTTCTCTGAAGCCAGATAGGCGTTGGCAAGGGTTTGGGCCTCAACCCCCTGAGTGGCGTCAACTACAAGCAAGGCGCCCTCGCATGAGGCAAGACTGCGCGAAACCTCATAGGAAAAATCAACATGCCCCGGCGTGTCAATCAGGTTGAGTATATAGTCTTTCCCGTCCAGGGCCTTATAATTGAGCCTGACGGCATGGGCTTTTATGGTTATGCCGCGCTCTTTCTCAAGGTCCATTGAGTCCAGGACCTGCTTTGACATCTCCCTCATCGACAGCGCGCCGGTGAGTTCGAGAATACGGTCGGCTATGGTAGATTTGCCGTGGTCTATATGAGCGATAATGGAGAAATTTCTTATATTATTGCCGGACATCTCTTTATGCAGCGGATTATTTTGCAGCTTCAGAATGAAGCGCAAGGCCTGCAGCGCCTAACGAACCGCAATCCTTCATTAATATGGTTTTAAGTATCCTGACATTTGGAGCAAGGGGTTTCAGCACCCTTCTTGAAACCTCTTTCTGCAGCCCTTCAATAAAGAGGTCCCATGCGCCCACAAGGCCTCCCCCTATAATTACAGCATCCGGGCTTAAGAGATTTATAAGGTTTGCAATACCAATGCCCAGATATTGTCCAAACGGCCTGAAGAGTTCTCTGCTTAAGCTATCGCCTTCCAGCGCGGCCTTAAATATATCTTCAGGTGTTATTTTGTAATAATTCCCCTCGCAGAATTGAGTTAATATGCTTTCCGTTCCCTTTTCTAATGATGACGTTGCAATATCAACAATAGCCCTGCCTGAAGCGTAAGACTCAAGACATCCGGAACTTCCGCAGGTGCAGGGGCGTCCATTCGGTTCAATGACCATGTGGCCGGCCTCTATAGCGCCCTCATAAGGTTTGCCCTTATAGATCAGTCCGCTCCCCAGCCCTGTGCCGAGCGTAAGCACGATAAAATTGTCGAAATCTTTTCCTGTTCCAACCCATTTTTCTCCGTAGGCGCAAGCATTTGCATCATTCTCCACCACAACCGGCAGGGAAAATTCTTTCTCAAAGATATCTTTTATCTGGAATTTGTTTATAGCCGGAATATTAGGGGAATAAATCACAGTTCCGTTCTTTCTGTCTACCAGCCCGGCGATTCCAAACCCGATGCCCGCAATATCATTCACTCCTGCACTGCCAGAGGAAAGAGCCTTGATAGTCTCTTCATTAATAATACTTTTCAATATCCTGAAGAGCAAGTCTTTTATATTTACGCTTTGTCCTTCAGAAGGCGTAGGATGTGACTGGCTTGTCAGCACTTTGCCGTCTTCCGAGACAAGGACAACTTTTATATTTGTCCCGCCAATATCAATGCCTATCGCCATTTTCATAAAAGATTCTTCTCCTGATGGAAAAATTAAGAAGCAGTAATTACTAAGATGGTTATAATATCACAACCAATAAAAATTATGCGAAAGTCATGTAACAATAAGACTCTTATGGAGAAATTACAGCCGAGAGAAACGTCCTGTGACCGCAGAGGACATAGATCATTTCTTCTATCTGTTTTTCGAGCGTAGAGGTGTCAAATACTGGCGATTCCCCTTAGAAAAAAGGGAGGAAGGGGGTTTTCCTGGCAGCGAGAATTTGGTCAACAAAATGTATCAATTTGTTATTGTGCTGCAATTTCTTCGGGCCTAATCCAGACGATTTTCCCTTCGCGCCAGACAACAATAGGGTTACCGGCTTGTTTGTGTTTTAGCAAAGCGTCTCGAACACCTTGAGCCAGCGCCTGAGTGATCCTATCAGGGTCTGCAAAAGCTTCAGCGATTTTGTCTTTATGTTTTTCCTTTATTGCCATATGCCTCTGTAATATTATGCCAAAGAAAGGGATCGTTTACAAGCAAACTTTTCTCTTTTTCACCATAAGCCAGCAATCTTGGATTCCCCTCTCCTGAGTTGTCATAAAAAAACCATGTGTCTGCTAAAGGACGATAGAGTTTGAAAAAATTCCTAATGCCGGCATGATAACGCCTTCTGATTGTATTTTCAGGCACATCATGCCCGCCCATGCGGACTCGTTCAGCAACACGTGCAATAGCAAAATCCTCATTAGGCAGCCATAGGAAAACGTATCCTGTTTTGCCCAGATCTGCAATCCAAGGCGCAAAAGACCGGCTGGCCAATGTTGTTTCAAAGGCAAAATCAAGACGTTTTTTTGCAAGATAATGTATGCGCTCAAGCATTATACGTCCTGCATGAAAAACTGCGCCCTCCGGCTGAAATCCGGAGAGACCTTGTGCGATTAAGTCTGCATTAACAAATTCAGTAACCTTAAGCGTACCTTTCAGCAAAGAAGGAGCAGTTGTTGATTTTCCTGCACCGTTTGGGCCTGCTATGACTATAAGATTTTGGCGCTGAATTTTCATAAAGTTCTATTCATCCCC
>JACQXH010000029.1:0-3061 GCA_016208845.1 Nitrospirota bacterium
GCATAATAATTGTCATATTGGCAATAATTTGCCAATATGACAGCATTTAAGTTCGCTGTTTCATATCTAACTGTATGTTTTTTATAAGTTTTAATTCTGGCATAAATTTTGCTTCAAAATCGGAATTAAATAATGACCGATATATTTCCCGGTCATTATGATGTAATTTTGTAATAAAAGAAGCAGCTAAGGCCCAGTCCCTTCCCCAAACTGGCCGGATGTCTTCCGCAAGGATGCTCCGGCCAGTTTTTTTCACAAGATTGAGAATTATCAAAGAAACACCTAAAATTAAATTTAGCTGCTCAGGTTGTTTAGACTGTAGTCTGTTAGGAAACAGGTTATTGAGATTATTAGTCTGTCAGCTAAACGACTAAATACCTACAGACTATCCACCTGACTCGTTACGATGAAACTAGTCAGACTCTGGGATGAGGATTTACATAACAATTTGCCATAATTACCATTATTATGTTATTTTTAAAACTTGACATTAAATTTAATCCAAACAGGAAGGGGAAATTAAAATGAAAAAATTGGTCTGTTGGGCAATGATACTTATTCCTGTCTTTATGCTTTCAGGGTGTGCAAATCAGCCGGGGGCTGACAAAGAGGCAATCACCAGCATTCAGAACACCCAGAAGGAGATACTTGCAAAAGTGGGGGCTACCGACAAAGAGACCCTTGATAACATTCAAAACACACAAAAAGAGATACTGGTTAAATTGGATGCTATCGAAAAGAAGATGGCAAGCGCCCCTGCGGCAGCGCCAATGCCGCCTGCACCTGATTTTAACAAGGTCTATAACATCCCCATCGGTAATTCGCCGGTTAATGGGAATAAAAAAGCACCGGTCACTATCGTTGAATTCTCTGATTTTCAATGCCCTTATTGCGCACAGTTGCAGCCTACACTCAAAGAGGTCTTAATTGCCTATCCAAAGGACGTCAGGCTTGTTTTTAAGCAATACCCCCTGCCTTTCCATGCGCAGGCAAGAAACGCCTCAAAGGCCTCGCTCGCCGCAGGAGAACAGGGTAAATTCTGGGAAATGCATGATCTGATTTTTGAAAATTTCAGTCAGCTCGGCGAAGACAAATTCAGAGAACTCGCGGGCAAGATAGGTTTAAATGTCGAGAAATTCATGGCCGACTACCAGAGCAATAAATATGATCAGCAAATAGAGCTTGACATGAATACTGCCAGAAGCGTCGGAGTAACAGGTACTCCGACATTATTTATTAACGGGAAGAGGGTAATGAGACGGTCTGTAGAGGACTTTAAAGATACAATAAATAATATATTGAAAGAAAAGGGCAATTAATATACCTTTAGATTTTTCATTTCTATAGTTTTCAGAAAGAGCCCTGGTAAATCCAGGGCTCTTCTTGTTTATGGAATAGCTTGCTGATAATTTCAAATCTCAGGTTCAGTATAGAGTAACTCGGCATGCGTGAAATCTCTCTTTTCATTGTGTAAAATAACGGAGAACTTTTATATTCACAGCCAGGACATGACCTTTTCCTATATCGTATAATTCAGCTATTTATTTTTTTCGTATCTTTTACAATTTGGATATTAAGGCATAAATCTATTATAAATAAAGGGGTTATCTTGTAGTTTTCTAAATGAGGCCTGCGCTTTTTTTGTGTTCCAATGTTTTTTTTGGAACTTTAATTAAGACAGGCACAGGATTTGCATATTAATAAATTAATGATTCTGAAAAATAAAAAAGGGCCATCTTAAAATGAATATTAGAACCATTAAGAATTATGAAATTAATATTATGATTTTAAATTTGGAAAATAATGTAAATAAAATGTATAATAATAAATTAACCCTATATTATTCTTTATCACTAAAATGAATACATTTAAAACAAACCAGGCAATTCATACTCAAAACATATTAAATCAATCAATTGATAATTCACAAACTGTCATTATGGCAATAAATTGTCATAAAGGCATTATCAGGACACATATTACTTGCATTAACTCTTTGTTTTTAATATATATTTTATTGGCATATATCTTGCTGATATAAAATCAGTATTCGATGCAAAGGCCAACCCTGTCGTGAGGCAGGCACGGAAAGCACAGGGTCTCAAAGTGAGACAGCCATGCTACCATCGTGAAAACCGCACAAAGAAAGGAGGTGAAACAAAATGAAAAAAGTATTAATAATAATGTTGGCAATGTTGATCACGGGCATTTCCGGCATAGCAATGGCGGGCAGCACCCCTGGATCAGGTATTTCAGGAAGCGCGCATGATTTCTCAGGTGGTACCTATGGCACTATTCCTGGGAGTCAGATCTGCGTGCTATGCCACGCGCCTCACGATGGTGGAAGGGCAAGTAATGCAACCGGTTTGCTCTGGAACCATGCATTAAGCACGGCTACCAGCTATACCCTTTACTCATCAACTACACTTAATGGCGCTATTACACAGCCGAGCGGTATATCAAAGCTTTGCCTCGCATGCCATGATGGGACCGTAGCAGTTGACTCTTTTGGAGGCGCTTCCGGTACTCACTTTGTTCCTGCCAGCGCAAAGATCCCTAATCTCGGGACTTCTACTAATCCTAACTTGGCGGGAACGCATCCGATCTCAGTAGTGTATGATCCTTCCGTCGATCAGACACACGGCCAGACCGGACTAAATCCTACTACAAGTTCTATTGGTATAAGCGGAACTATCGCAGACATTCTTGAAGGTAATCTGGTTCAGTGCTCAAGCTGTCACGATGTGCACAATCAGGAGGCTCAGGGAGCAGATCTCGTTAGACAAGATAATGCTGGTTCAGGCCTTTGCCTCGCATGCCATATAAAGTAAGGCAAGTTTTCGGATTTAAAAAGGGGTAGAAAAATTTTTCTACCCCTTTTCTTTTTCTGTTGCCGGCAAATAGAAATAATCTTCAGTTCTTCAGAAAACTCTATGGGTAAATAAACGGGTATGGTACAGGTAGTCGTCATTCTCCTGATGCTTCGGGAGAATGACGACAATTATAGTTCCGACAGGAAAGCCTGAAGAAACTGAATTCTTTACCTCACATGGCAATTAGT
>JACQXH010000029.1:3103-4950 GCA_016208845.1 Nitrospirota bacterium
CCTATAACCATATGAATAAAATGAGAATGTACATTCCTATACTCGTCCTTCTGATGACATTTTTTATACCTTACGTCTCTATTTTATCAGCCCAGGAAAAAATAACATTGATTGATGCAAACGCATCTTGTGTCACGGCCTCCTGCCATTCAAACATGGGGAAGAAAAAATATGTCCATGCAGCAGGCGTTGATGCCAGGTTCTGTGTCAAATGCCATGAAATCGTAAAAGACGGCGAGCACACCTTCAGAAAGATATCTTCAAACACCCGCACACTCTGTATTCAATGCCATGGAGAGGGAATCAAGGCGCCGGCAGAACTCAAGGATCCTCCACCAAGGATCGTATTTGAAGATAAAAACATGCAGTTTCATCCGCTTTTTATCGCAGGGGAATGCACAGCCTGTCATGACGCCCATGAAAGCAATTTCTACAAACACCTTAAGGTTCAATACCCAGATGAATTTTACGCGCTTTACACTGAAAAGACATATGCCCTTTGCATAAATATAAATTGTCACAAAGGATTTGAAAAAGCGCTTACAGCACCAAGAACATTGACCGACACCATGTTCAGGAACGGAAATGTCAATCTTCATTATAGTCATGTCAGTATACCAAAGGGGCGGACCTGCAGGACCTGTCATCAGATTTGCTATCCACAGCATGTTTCAAAAAACCCGAAACTGATTAGAGAGTCCTTTCCATTTGGAAAGAGGGCATTAACTTTAACCTTTGAAAAGACAGAGACCGGAGGCGACTGCAGCACAACATGCCACAGGACATCTAAATATGACCGGTACGAGCCTGTATTTAACCTCATAAAGACCGTACCTCCTCCGGGCAATGACGCAACTGACGAGGAACTGAAATTAAGCAGGGAACGGGACCTTCAGAAACAGGAAGACAAAGAAGGCACGAAGGAAGACAATAAACAGTAGATTAATTTGGTTAGGAGAAAATAGATGAAAATGAAATTTCTAATTATTTTAGGTTTGATCTTACTTTCCGGCTGTGCAGGTCCGGAAAAGAAAGTGGAAGAGAATATTGTTTTTTATCCGGCGCTCCTGCAGAAACCGAGGTTGCAGTTTCTTAGCTCGCGGCAAAAAGCCAAGCGCCTTTCGCGAATTTATTGTTGGAAAGACCGAATCCCTGAAAAAGATAGAGAGACCCTATGACATAGGCGCGGTAAAGGGCAAAATATATATCTCCGACAGGACGCTGAAAAAAATTATTATCGTAGACCTCATCAATAAGGAGTTTGACCTTATAAAAGACTCAAAAGAAGGGGCCCTCAGCGAACCGGCAGGAATCTGGGTCACAGAAGACGATTTTAAATACGTAGCAGATATGGAGAGAAAGCAGATAGTCGTTTATGACTATGATAATAAATTCTTAAGGGCCTATGGCGAAAAAGACCAGTTTTCCAAGCCGTTTGATGTGGCAGTCTACGGCAACAGGATATATGTTTGTGATTTTGCAAGACATCAGATCGCTGTCGTTAACAAAGATTCAGGCAAGACCATTGAGACCATCGGGAGACCGGGATCAAACGACGGGGAGTTTGCCAATCCAACACATGTCATAGTGGATAAAGAAGGGAATGTTTATGTGAATGATTCATTTAATTTCAGGGTGCAGAAATTCAATCCGCAGGGAGAATTCATTAAGAAATTCGGCTATCATGGAGATACGGCTGGAGGATTTGCAAGGCCAAAGGGTATTGCTTTTGATGATGAAGGACATCTTTATGTCGTTGACACAGCCTCTGAGTACACGCAGATATTTGATGACAATACTACTGACGTTTTACTCCCGTTCGGGGGCTTTGGTGCAAACGGTGAGGG
>JACQXH010000067.1 GCA_016208845.1 Nitrospirota bacterium
GCGGTCCTCATGAAGCCGAGCTTGAATTTGACCTCAATCCATTCGCTCCAGGTTCCTTCATTTAAAATAATTTGTTTGCCTTCAACAGCTATCTCAATCTCTGAATTGGGCTTAATAGTGATATTGAGTTCTGCCTTTGCATCCTCCCGGGTAGTCAGCCTTGCAACCAGCGGCCCTGAAATATAAGTTTTGACCCGATTCCCGTTTATTTGCACCTTGATGATTTTTTCAATGCCTTCTTCGCCTCGAGGCAGGTCTTTATCGGTGTAAAACGCATATCTGCCCAATCCGCCCTTTAGATCCGGTACACCGAGGCCTGCATATAATCTTGCCTGATTTTGCTTTGGCTGAAAGGTCACAGGCCATTTTAAAACGGTCGATGGAATGCTCTTCGCAGAGGTATGGTCCCAGAAGGAGTTTCCATACATGACAGGCAGGAACATGGACTCTCTCTTGCCAAAGGGATTTTTTGGATTTATTTTGAATATTGCAAGCTCGGGCATATAGTCTGTGACCCTGCGGCTCAAGAAATCGAAGACGCCGTGATAACCGGGGTTATTGCCTGTTGCAATAGAAGCCCATGCAACAGGGCTCTGGGCAGGAATGCTTGTGGCTAATTTTGAAAAAACTCCTGTAAGGCTGAGCCGGGAAAAATTGGGAAGGTCGCCTGATCCCATCAATGAGGACAATATCTTCGGGTCGAGGCCGTCCATCCCTATAAGAATTACCCGTTTATATTTTTGTTCTAAGGAAATATTGTCTGATTTGATGATTTGAGGCATGGGCTTTTCAATTATTTTAAGGCCATTGGACTGTTTGTGTCAATTAATCCGGAAAATGCATTTGACTGCTGCCTGACTATGCTGTTGCATTTTTTGGATTAATGAAGATCAAATCATGTACAAGGCACAAAAAAAGGGGATGAAATACTTTCATCCCCTTTTTGTTTATTCAAAATTATGCTTAAAACGGATAACCTGCCGCCCATCCTCCATCAACGGCATCTACAAGGCCTTGAGTGCTTGCTCCAAGCGCGTTACCGGAGCTGTCGGTTACGCTTTGCCCTGTCTGTACCCCTTTATCATAAACTGCCGGTGAGTTCTTGCCGTCATTAAAGCGATAATAGAGCTTCAGTTGAGATGAGTTAATGGCGCACGTTCCATCATAACCAAGCTCTGTGTACATGCATGCCCTGATCTGGCTTGCAGACCTTGCGACTATCCAGAACCTGACCTCGTCAATAACCCCTTCAAACTTCTGTCCGGGAGCGGTGTTGGCAAGTTGAAGCTCTGATGTTCTGTCTACACCATTAATTTTGACTGCGGAAATTCCGGCAGCAGGAGATCCCCCAAATGTCATCTGGGTTGTGGCTGGATGAGGAGTGGATTTACCGACGACTGAAGCACAATCCTTCCATACTCCGTTTATATAAATATCCAGATGAGGGGTCTGAGCCTCTGCTCCACCGCAAGCAGCGTGAGCTGCTGGAATTATGGAATGATTTTCATTAACAAGAACGCCTGCAACATGATACCATTTATCAACAATATCAGTTTCACCTGTCACAACGCCGCTTGTTACAGAGTATGCCGTGCTTGTTGGGCTTTCTGCCATCAATAAACCAAATACCGGCTTATTTTCTTTAATCCACAGCACTGTTCCTTTTGTATCATAAAATGCATAAAGAAAACCACTCAGGGAGCTAGTTCTTGGTTTTATCCATGCCTCGACCGTAAATTCCTTTATTCCCTCCATATTCGGGATTTTGTTCAGAAGTACAGGGTTGCCGGCATCATCAACGTCTTCATCGACATAAGCTACAGAACCCCACTGAACTCCACCGGTAGCACGACTGAGGTCTAATGCAAATGCCCCATTATTTGTAGCAGCAACCTTTAACTGAGGACCTGATAATTGAGGGCCTGACCCGCAACTTATTAAAATAAAGCTGATGCATAAAGATAAGATGCCGAATACGATAAACAATAATGCCTTTACCCTGAAATGCTCGCTCCTAAACATAAGAAACCTCCTATATGGGATTAAAGAATGGCTTCATTGTACGATATTGAATTTCACTGTGTCAAGGCTTTTTTTAACATGGCAGTAATTTCACTTTTATCCTTTGGGTAATTCAAGGGGTCAAGGACTGCGGCAGTCTCAGCTTCTTTAAGCGCATTTGCCGTATCACCAAGGGCAAGATATATCACTGCAATATCAAAATGATACCCGGCGCTGTCCGGGGAAGCAGTGATGATCTGCTTATATAAATCAACGGCTCTATAAAAAGATTTTATTTCAACATAAGACCTGGATAATTCGGACAGTTCCCATGAGACAAGTACGGGCTTTTTGCCGGCCGCGATGTCAGGGTCCTGTTCGGACCGGATTTGCTTTATTTTCTCCAATGCAGACATTGCTTCTATTTCTTTTGATGCACGGATCGCAGCAGAGGCTAACTTTAACTGCAGGGAGGCATCTCCCGGATTCCGGCCGGCGATTATATTTAATGTTTTGAAAGCATTTTCATAATCTTTTTTAAGAATGAAATTATTAGCGAGCTCAAGATAAAGCCACTCATATGACGGGTTCAAATTAATGCACTCCCTGATAAGTGTTTCTGCTCCTGTAAGATAAGAAGGCGCATATGGAGCGATTTGATGGTAGAGGCTTATCACGCTAATTAAGACTTCCAGGTTGCCGGGATTAGATTCAATTAATTTGTCCACTTCCCCTATAGTTGCCTGGACAAACTTTACGGCGCTTTTTTGAGCTGCAAGTTTATCCTTAACGATCTGGTAAGATACAGCCAACATGTTCCTTCTGACCTCTGTATCACCAAAGGTCTTAAAATTCAAAGCCTGTTCGTGGATATCGAGAAGGGTTGAGAAAAATGAATCATATTTTGTTGAAGAAATATTCGCTTGTATATATTTACGTGATTGCATTATTGGTTTGTAATTGATCATATAAGCAAGTGCAGAAAAGACAATAAGAGCGAGAAGGGCCATACATAAATATTTAAGCCTTAGTTTCTTTAAATCAGCAGTCGATGCAGAAAGTGATGACGTTTCCGCGTGGTTAATATTGTCAGTGTAAGCCAATACAGCAATAAAGATTATATAGGTGTTAATCGTATCAAACAAAAAAAGATTTTGTAATAAATATGCGGCAAGCCCGGTTACGATGGTGAATGCCTCTGTTTGCAGGATAATTTTCTTGCATAATGCTGACCATGCACCGTATAAGGCAATAAAAAAAACAGAAAGATAAGCTGAAAGACCTAAGACCCCGGCATTAATGAGCCAGTCCAGAATGATATTATGGGCGCGGTTCATCCACTCAATACGATTGTTAAAAGGGATCGGACTGACGGTGTAAACGTTTATAAAATTTTCCTGCCCCCATCCCAATAAAGGTCTTTCTTTTACGCCATGCCATGCCATTTTCCATGCTGTCAGCCGAGATGAGACAGAAGTATCTGAAGAGATCGCGGCAAAACGGGAGATAATTGCATTATCTTTAATAATATCAGCCCCGCGAAAGGTCCAGATAATTGAGACGAGAACTAAAGTTATGCCAAAAAAAGTCAGGATAAATTTTATTGGCAATTTATTCAGCGAAAATTGTTTAAGGATATAGAACAGGCAGAAAGCTGTTATCCAGACAATGAGAGCCGATATGGCGCCTCTTGTCGCGGTGAAATAAACGACTATGGCATTTAATGTGATAGATAATATATAAATGTATTTCAAAAGCGGTTTTCGGGCATTAAACATCAGAAGCAGTCCCAAAAAAATAGAAAGCAGAAGATAAGAAGCAAGAAAAGGGGGGTTGCCGATCGTACCATAGACTCTGTTCATATATACCAGTTTGAATTCAGGGGAGGTTTTTAATGTTATAAACAAGGCATATAAACTGACAATGATACTTACTCCGACGAAGATATTGAAAAACAGCATCCAGTCCTTTTTCTTTCTCAGCACGGTCTTGATTATTAAAAAATAAAAAGAAAGATGCAATATGGTCACATAACCTTCCATGCGCTCGAAAGTGGACCAGAAACTTTTATAAGGATTTACTCCCAATAGATCTGCCAGGCCTACTATAAAGGCAAAAATGAGGACCAATAACACCATTGGTGTAATGCGCGGACGGCTTTCTCTTGATATGACCAGGAGACCTAACCACAGCGCCCCAGCGATCTCGACTAAAATCCTGAATGCAAAATTTTTCCCTGTCATATATGGGAAAGGCATAGAATAGGAAACGTAAAGCGGCAGAAAGGGTATTAAGAAAATCGGGATCCTGATCGCCTGTAAATAAAGATTCTCTATGCCTTTAGAAATCATTTATAGCGTTCTCTTTATATTCTGCCATTCTCTCGTTAGCCCGCCTGAGGTTATCTTTAATAGAGGTTAGAAGATGTTGACTGATCTCAGGCTCTTTGCTGAAAAGGTTGTTCAGCTCTTCGGGATCATCTTTGAGATCAAAAAGCAGGGATTTATTATCTGACATATAATGGATGAGCTTGTAATCACCTTCCCATACCGCAATGGTTCCTTTTGTGATTTGATGTCCCAGGCTGGGGTTGCCCTCAAAATTCATGGAGAATGCAGGATGCAGGGGAAGATGTTCGCCGCGCAAAAGCGGGATCAGGGATCTGCCTTCCATCCATGAAGGCACTGGTATGCCGGCCAATTTCAAGATAGTCGCCGGGATGTCAACCTGTTCAACTATGTCGTTGATCACTTTCCCTTGTGTCTGGCCCGGCTCTTTGATGATAAGTGGAACGTGTGTCAGCTGTTCATAGAGGTCCGGCCCGTTATGCGAAATGAAATTGTGCTGGAAACTCTCTCCATGATCAGAGGATAAAAGGATTATAGTCTTATGCAGTCTATCCCGTTTGGCCAACTCTGTTATGAAGTCTTCGAACTCAGAGTCGCAATACCTGATATATTCATCATAGCGGTCCCTGAACAAATTTGCGGCAGGCTGCATTTCCTGCCCGAAATGCCCGTAATACTCATTCCCGAACAATATGCCCAATTCGTTTTTTTGGCTCTTGAAGGTCCTCAACTCCGGCGAGGCGTTGAACATGCCGCTGTATGGTTTTGGCGGGAGATAATATGAATGGGGAGGAAAGAGATGCAGCCATGCAAAGAAAGGCTCCTGATGATCATTGTCGATAAGCGATAAAAACTTGCTGAATGCCTTCTTGGGAGGAAATCCTGTTTCATGGACGTCCGGGGATATGTTGTATATAAATCTGTCAAGGAAAAAATCATTCGCAAGGAACCATGCGTATAATTTCAGACTGTTACCAAAAATCCTGTTAAGTATTGCCTGGATAATATCGGATAAAGCATGAGGATCGGAGAGATCATTCATTTCGTAAGAAACATCAAAGGCATCAGATATCCCCAACGACTTAACTGACGCACTGTCGTTTGCCACTAAAGCCATATTATAATAACCATTGTTTCGTAATATTAACGGCAGGCTTTCTGTTCTGCCTTTTGAGGGGACTGAAGCCCTGACAAAATATGTCTGATGAGTCCAGACCCTCTTTCCTGTCATGAGAGAGGCTGTGGTAGGCGTGGTGTAGTTGCTGCCTGCCTCCACCTTTGTGAATAACGAAGCTGTTTCAGCCCATTTATCTATAAAAGGAGTTGTCGGTCTGTTATAACCATACACAGACATGTCTAGCGCTGTCAGGGCGTCAAAAGTCACTAAAATAATGTTTGGACGATCGGCAGAATAGGACGAGACGATCTTTTTTGATAAAGGTTTTTCATGTTGATTAATCCATGTATGATAGGTTAGAAGCGGAATGGAAATAATAAACCATATCCCGAATATCCATACCAGCGGGGTTGCATGTTCCTGGATGGTGTTCATCCATCGTTCTGCTTTATTGCGTAAAAGCCGCGTAACAAATGCCATAGCCAGCACAGTCGATATAAATACCATCAACTTAAGCAAAAAAGAAATAACTATATCGGGCCAGACATATCGTTTGATTTGCCAA
>JACQXH010000069.1 GCA_016208845.1 Nitrospirota bacterium
GCCGGTCAGGCGGATAGGGGTCAATGACGTCTTCGGATGTTCGGGCAGTCCCGGGGAATTGTTAAAGCTCTACGGACTCACCGCCGGGGATATAGTCGAAACTATAGAAAAAACGTTAAAAGAATGATCCAATTTACCGAGGTCTCAAAATATTATGATAATCAGGCGGCCCTCAAAGATGCCACCTTTTCTGTTGGAAGAGGTGAGTTGATCTATGTCACCGGGCCCAGCGGCGCAGGCAAAACAACCCTTCTTAAACTGATCTATCGGGCTGAAAAGCCGGATGTTGGGAAAATACGCGTTGCCGACTGGGATGTCGGGGATCTCAAACAGAGGACCATACCTTATTTAAGAAGGAACATAGGCGTTATTTTCCAGGATTTCCGGCTGCTGTTCAACAGAACCGTCTTTGACAATGTGGCCCTGGCCCTGAGGATTCACAGCATGCATCCTGCTGAAATAAAAGAGAGATGCCTCGAAGTGCTTAAGGATGTGGGCCTGAAACACAAGGCTTATGATTTCCCCAAGCATCTTTCAGGCGGGGAACAGCAGAGGGTCGTAATTGCAAGGGCCATGGTATCGCGGCCTACGATACTGCTTGCAGATGAGCCTACCGGGAACCTTGATGCCGACACAGCAATAATCATCACAAAGCTCTTCAAGGAGATTAATGCACGCGGGGCTACTATAATAATCGCGACCCATAGTCAAGGAGGTCATGGGATGAGGGCGTTTATGTATTGCCTGAAAACTGCTGCCAAGAACCTGTGGCACGAAAAATGGATAAATCTGCTGACAGTGCTGAGCATTGCGGTAGGACTTTTAATTCTCGGCACCTTTGTGCTTTTGACCATGAACATGGAATCCTCCATCAGCCGCTGGTCCTCAGGATTTGGACTTGCGATTTAACTCAAGGATGATATTAGCGCAGATGAAGAGAGGTTGCTTAAAGATTATTTCCGCAACGACCCTGACGTCATAGAGGTAAAATACATGCCGAAAGAACTTGCGCTCAAGGACCTGCAGGAATCCCTGGGCCCGATGAATTCAGTGCTTGCGGGATTCACCGATAACCCCCTGCCATCATCTTTTGAATTGAAACTCAAAGGTGAGGCCCTGGACCCCGCACGGATAAGCCAGAAGACATTCAGGTTAAAAGGGCTGGCCGGAGTCGATGACGTGCAATACGGAGAAAAATGGCTGGCCTCATTGTTTACAATGACAAGGGGGGTGAAGATCGTCACAGGGATCCTCAGCGTCGTCATATTCATTGCGATCGCATTTGTTACCTACAGCACCATAAAGATACTTTTTTACAGGAGAATAGAAGAGATAGAGACATTGAAGCTCCTCGGGGCCACAAGGGGTTTTATAAGGCTGCCTTTTTTACTCGAAGGTACTTTTGTGGGGACCGCGGGCGGCGTCATGGGTCTGATCGGCCTTTCAGTTATATATTCTTTTACTACCTCACGCATAATAGAGTTCCTGCCTTCATTAAGGGGTATGCTGATCTTCTTTCCTTCCTCAACTTACCTGGCAGCTCCTCTTGTAGGAGCTGTCTTGAGCCTTGCCGGAAGTTTTCTGGCGATCGGAAAAATTAAATATTAGAATGAGCGATGGAAAATGAGCAACGGGGAGCGGACAATCAAAGTTTCATTTTTTATTCTTTGTTTTTTATGTCTTTCAGTCCTGGGTTCCCAATTCTCAGTTCCTGAGGCTGCTGATACAGAAAAAGAACTCAAGGATATCCAGAAAAAACTGGGACACTCAGCCAGAAGCGCAGCGAGCTGAAAAATTATACAAGCCGCAGGGCTGAAACAGGTTCAAAGATCATTCAACTGCAGGGTGAGATAAGGTCCATTAACAGCCAGATAGATTCGCGGAAAAAACTTCTCAAGGTTAGACTGAGAAGCATATATAAGCAACAGCATGGAGATATAGCGTCCCTGCTGATATCTGCGCAGGATTATCAGCAGCTTGCCAAGAGGATCAGGTATTTAACTTTCTTTGCCCACTATGACAGCCGGCTTATGGATACCTACGGGAACGAGCTCAGGGACCTCGGCGTTAAAATGCAAAGCATGGAGATACTGCAGAGGGAGCTCGAGGTCAACGAGGCCAATGTGAGGAAAGCCGCTTTGGAAATGGAGACTGAACGTAAAAAGAAAGATGCCCTGCTTGCTTCCATCAGGCGCGAGCGGGATACGTATAATGACATGATAAAGCAACTGGAGGTATCGTCTGAAAGGCTTCGTAATATGATGAAGGACCTTGAAGACAAAGAACTGCCGTCGTCAGTCACAGGCAAAGGCTTCGGTGCTCTAAAGAACCGCCTGCCGTGGCCTGTTGCGGGCAGCGTCATTGCTCCGTATGGCAAATACACAAACCCTGAATTTAATATACCAACATTCAGAAAAGGCGTGGAAATAAAGGCTGACATAGGCGACATGGTCCTCGCTGCAGCCTCGGGCAAAGTGGTATACGCGGATTTTTTCAAGGGCTACGGCCTGCTTTTAATAATTAACCATGGTGACGGTTATCATACGCTCTATGCGCATCTGTCCGAGATTTTTCCAAAAACAGGTGATATAATTAAAGACAGGCAATCAGTGGGTAAGATCGGGGAATCGGGAATTCTGAACGATCCAAGTCTCTATTTTGAGATTCGACATAAAGGCAAGCCTCTTAATCCGCTCGAATGGTTAAGCAGGAAGTGATAACGGAGGGTTAATAATGCATAAACAGAAAAGAATTTTCATGTGGACCGCTATAGCATTTGCGGTTATATCGTCCCTGCTTATTTTGAGACTCAATGTCGCTAATGCAGGGGCTGGAGAATCCTATGATAAGATCAAGACGTTTGCAGAGGTGCTTACATTAATAAAGAAGAATTATGTCGACGAGGTAAAAGACGATAAAAACCTGATATACGGCGCCATCAGGGGTATGCTCAATTCTCTGGACCCCCATTCATCCTTTATGTCGCCTGAGATGTTTAAGGAAATGCAGATAGATACCAAGGGGGAATTCGGCGGGCTTGGGATACAGATAGGTATTAAGGATAATATGCTGACCGTCATTGCCCCCATAGAGGACACACCTGCCTTCAAGGCCGGGATAAAGGCAGGCGATAAGATCATAAAGATAAGCGGAGAATCCACCAAAGACATGAGCCTGAATGATGCGGTCTCTAAATTACGGGGACTAAAAGGCACGTCAGTCACCATCACGATCATGCGTGAAGACCTTGATAAACCTCAGGACTACACTATAACAAGAGACATCATAAAGATAAAGAGCGTGAAAAGCAAGGTCCTCGATAAAAAGATAGGCTATGTAAAACTGCTCCAGTTCCAGGAGAAAACAGAAGAAGAGCTTGCAACAGCGCTTGAGTCTCTCGACAAGGAAGGAATCAACGCCATAATTCTGGATCTACGGAACAACCCGGGTGGTCTCTTAAACAGCGCGATAGACGTTTCAAATCAGTTCCTGCCATCAGGCAAACTCGTGGTATATATAAAGGGCAGGAGCGAAGAGAAAACAGAATACAATACGACAAACCACAACAAGAAATATGACTATCCGATGATCGTGCTTGTCAACGAGGGGAGCGCAAGCGCTTCAGAAATCGTTGCAGGCGCCTTGCAGGACTGGCAGAGGGCTGTTATACTCGGAACTCAGACCTTTGGCAAGGGCTCTGTTCAGACCGTGATCCCCCTGAGCGACGGTTCAGGACTGAAAAGATAAAAGAAGATGATACAGGAAAGGAAAAAGAAGACAACATAGAAGAGGTGCCTGTGGAGATCTCGGAAGATGAAGACGTGCAGCTTCAGCGCGCCATAGACCTCCTTAAGACATGGAAGATCATGAAAGAGATGCAGAAGGCATCATAGAAGGTAGTTTTTTTGGGCAGATCAATTTCCTGTGACTCCTTGTGTTCAATGTTTTGATAAAGGGCCGGCTTGACACCGGCCCCAATAATAAACCTGATAAATAGCAGCCTGCCGGACATTAGCCCTTCAATAATTTTCCCTCATTTGTGTTTAAGTTGAAAAATTCAAGTATGACAGTTGAAGAAGAATATGGCGTCATTATTGAAATTTCCACTTGACATAGTCTTTTTTTTAATGTATTCTATATTTAGAATGAACTAAACGAACAATATAATCTAAAAGGAGGGTCTATGGATCCTGAACTTGTCTCAGTCCGTGAACAATTCATACAGGGCATCAGCCGTATTGCCAATTTCTGGGGATTGCCTAAGGCCGTAGGGGCAATTTACGGAGCCATTTATCTCTCCCCTGCTCCGATAACACTGGATGATCTGGTTGAACAGGTCGGCATAAGCAAGGGCGCTATAAGCACTAATGTGCGCAGTTTAGAACGTCTGGGCATGGTTCACAAGCATTTTAAAGTGGGAGACCGAAAGGATTACTATGATGCAGAAACAGATTTCTGGAAAATCATCAAAGGCATTCTACGGGAAAGGGAAAAAAATGAGTTTGATGTTGCTCTGCGCACAGTCAAGGGCAGTTTGGAATTGCTGCAGAAAGCAGATCTGAAATCGTCTGAACTTGCGAATTTCTACAAGGAGAGGATAAAAGGAATGAAAAAATTCTTTGACTCTCTTGATGACCTGGTAGCAACATTCATCGCGCTTGATGAACTGCGGACAGGAACGATAACAAAGCTGTTCAGTAAATCATCTGATAAATAAAGGAGGCAATGCCATGACAAAAAAACAGGTCCATGTAGTTACAGGCGCATTGGGCTATTCAGGGAAATATATTGCAAAACGTTTGCTCGATGAAGGTTATCAGGTAAGGACCCTTACGAATTCTCCGGAGCGGTTAAATCCCTTTGGAGACAAGATCGAGGTGTACCCGTTTAATTTTAATGATCCGGATAAACTGGCTGAGTCATTAAAGGACGCTTCGGTCCTTTACAACACTTACTGGGTAAGGTTCAATTATAAAGATTTTAAACATTTAATGGCTGTTGATAATACTCTGAAGTTGTTCAGGGCGGCAAAAAAAGCCGGTGTAAAACGCATCGTTCATGTCAGCATAACCAATCCCTCTGAAAACTCCGACCTTGAATATTTCAGAGGCAAGGCCATGCTTGAGAGGGCGCTGGTAGAATCGGGTATGTCATACACAATTCTCCGGCCGGCTGTATTATTCGGCAAAGAAGATATCCTTATAAACAATATCGCATGGGTATTGCGCAGATTTCCTGTTTTTTGCGTATTTGGCGACGGCAACTATCGTTTACAGCCTATCTATGTTGATGACCTTGCGAGGCTTGCTGTTGAGCAGGGCCAACAGACTGAAAATAAAATAATCAATGCAATCGGCCCTGAAACTTTCACATACCGCAGTTTAGTGGAAAAGCTTGGTGATATTATCGGAAAACCCAGGCCTGTTATTTCCACCCCGCCTTCTATTTGTTATATCGCAGGGTTAATTATTGGGAAAATATTCGGCGACATAATGATAACCCCCGAAGAAATTAAAGGCCTGATGGCTGATTTGCTTTACGCTGATGACCTGCCAGCAGGAGAAACAAAGCTGACAGACTGGGCGCGCAAGCATTCCGCTGTCATTGGCAAACAATACACCAGTGAGCTAAGCAGGCGTTGCAGCCGTGTGGAATCATATGCTCAATAAGAGGAGGAGACCGTGAAAAAGACAGTAATTGAAATTTATGCGATGGCTGTTTGTTTTGTAGCTGTAGTTTGCCTTGTTATCTCTCTGGGCATCGGGCTATACGACATTATGGAAATAAGCAATCCTGCATTTACAATCAGCTCATATGAATATAAAAAGCATCAATCAAACGAATCATTTATAAAGGGTGATTGCGGCAACGAGAAAGAAACTTTCGCAGATAAAAAAATTCTCACTGATGAAGAAATTACCCGGCAGCGGCTGGCAAGCTTTCAAAACCTCATTGCAATAGAACGAAGAGATGCATTCCAAAGTCTTACTATAGTAGCAATAATACTTATATTAGACATTATTCTTTTCTTTATTCACTGGCGCATAGCAAAACGTGCCAGGAATAACGGAACAATATAAAATTTATTTTTACATAACGGCATTTAAAAAAATGCCGTGGTAGTACCTTTTATTTATTAAGATTTTTATAAAGGAATGAGGTTTTGCTACTCAAAAAGAGTATCTACTACTTAATGCTGTCTTTCAAATGCCGGACTGAAATTTATAATTAACTTTAACGGCACATGCCCATATAATCGCCATGACCCAGGTGGGCCTTGACTGCCGCGTCATCAACATAGAGGGTTTTATTGCCTTTATGACATACTGCAACTTTACCGCCTGGTTTTGCGCCTTTTTCAACAAGAAATACATCAGCACAGCCAAAAAAAGAAATTACCAAGACGATCGTTACAGCCTTCTTCAAATAAAGCATAAATACCTCCTTGCAATGTTTAGCTTGAGCTTTTAATATTCAACTATCAATATGATACATAAATCCCTCGGCTGATGTCAGTGTTTTTGCGTTAGCCAAATAATTAACCACAGAGGACACAGAGTAAGATAGAAGATGAGAAGTTGGGAGGTTAAGAAGACGGGAGAAAAAAATAATTATGGTCTTTTCTCAGCTTCATAACTTCTTATCTTCTCAATTTCTTTTTTAAACTCAGTGTTCGGTGGTTTCTTTAAATGCATTTTCCGGGTTAAGAGCCTGTCGGACTTACAACAAAGAACTCTCTTGAATTTAGTTGCATTTTTTATAATTCACTTTTTCTGTAGAAAAAAATAAGAAAAACTGTTTTCGGGAGGCTGATTATTTCATGAATTTCAGCTTTATGCCACCCTTTTTATTTATTGCTTTGCCATTTTAAGGTTCCATAGCCGTTTAAAGTTATACGCTGCCGTTACCAGCTGCCACTCGCCTGTTAC
>JACQXH010000068.1 GCA_016208845.1 Nitrospirota bacterium
AGGCATGGTCTTTACAATTGAACCCGGAATATATCTGCCGGACTTCGGAGGCATCAGGATAGAAGATATGGTCTCAGTCGCCGGCCATGGCGCAGAGGTGTTAACTGCCCTGCCGGGAAAATTAAAAATAATCCAGGGGTGAAGTGAGTGATATCAACAAGTGAGTTCAGAAAAGGCGCTAAGATCGAGATCAAGGGTGATCCCTATGATATAATCGACTTCCAGCATGTGAAGATCGGGCGGGGCGGTGCCACAGTCAGGACCAAGATAAAGAACATGCGTACAGGAAGCATTGTAGAGGAATCATTTAAAGGCGGAGAAAAATTTAATACTCCCAACCTTGAGGAAAGGGCTGTACAATATTTGTATAATCAGGACGGGATGTACTATTTTATGGATACGGAAACTTTTGAACAAGCCCCGCTGAGCCTGGACCAGTTGGGCGATAACATGAATTTCATAAAAGAAAATATGGTAGTGAATATTCTTTACCACAGCGGTTCCCCGCTAACGATAGAGCTGCCCATATTTGTGGAATTGAAAATTGTAAAGTCCGATCCCGGACTAAAAGGCGATACAGCCAGCGGCGGAAGCAAGCCGGCCAAGCTTGAGACCGGGTTAACCGTAAAAGTTCCCCTTCATATTAATGAAGGAGATGTTATAAAGGTTGATACGAGGACGTCCGGATATGTTGAGAGGGTGAGATAGCTGTTAGTTTTCAGTTGTCAGACTAAAGACTATTGTAATGTCCGTAACAGTTATTTGCATTTTCAAGTAGTGTCATTCTGGCTTGTCCAGAATCTTTCCATTTTAAAAGAAGGATTCCCGACAAGCGGGAATGACAAATTGGTGTAAACTTATTTATGAGATAAGACAATGGCAAAAACTATCGGATAACAACTTTAAAACAGGAAGAAGAAAATGGAAATCGATGAGATCAAAAAACTGATTGAGCTTTTGAAGGAAACAGACATTTCCGAGCTCCAGATCGAGAGGGACGGGGCCAAGGTCCGGATAAAGAGGGAGCGTTTCATGCCCTCGTTCGAGATCACGCCTCAAACAAGACAGCAGGTCTCTCCGGCTGAGACCAAAGCTGAGGCAAAAGAGAGGGAAGAGGCACAGCGCCTTGTAACCATCACATCGCCCATTGTCGGCATATTTCACAGGTCACCGGCGCCCGGCGCCCCCCCGTTCATTGAGGCCGGCGGTATGGCAAAAAAAGGACAGGTTCTTTGTATTATTGAAGCAATGAAGCTGATGAATGAGATCGAGAGCGATACTGATGGAATTGTAGCAAAGATCCTTGTAGAAAACGGTCAGCCGGTGGAATACGGAGAACCCCTGTTCCTAATAGAACCGGCACAATAAAAAGACGTAATGCGTAATGGGTAATGAGTGATAAGTACCCAAAACTCATAACTCATTACGGATCACGCTTTACGTTTAAGAAAATATGGCACTTTTCAGGAAACTCCTCATAGCAAACAGAAGCGAGATCGCGGTCAGGATCATCCGGGCCTGTAAGGAACTGGGCATAAAGACAGTGGCAGTTTATTCTGCCGCTGATAAGGAAGCCCTCCACGTGATGCTCGCTGACGAGTCTATCTGCATCGGCCCGGCGTCTTCTTCCCAGAGCTATCTGAACATTCCGGCGATTATCAGCGCTGCGGAAATCACTGACGCTGAGGCGGTCCACCCCGGTTATGGTTTCCTTGCTGAAAACCCCCATTTTGCAGAGGCATGCATGACATCAGGCATAACGTTTGTCGGGCCGACGACTGAAACTATCCGTCTTGGCGGAGATAAGGCAAAGGCAAGACAGATCATGAAGAGAAAAGGCATACCTGTCGTCCCCGGAAGCGACGGCCCTATTTTAGATGAGGAGGCCGCGCTAAAGATAATAAAGAAGATAGGTGTTCCCGTGATAATCAAGGCTTCTTCAGGCGGCGGCGGAAAAGGCATGAGGATAGTGAACGATGAAAAGGATCTGAATCAGGCATATCACATGGCCCAGCGCGAGGCGCTTGCCAGCTTTGGGAGCGGAGAGTTATACATTGAAAAATTTATTCCCGAGATGAGGCACGTAGAGGTCCAGATACTTGCAGACCATAAGGGTAATGTAGTGCACCTCGGTGAAAGGGACTGCTCTATACAGCGCAGGCATCAGAAGCTCATCGAGGAATCTCCATATATACTGGCCACTCCCCAGTTCAGGAAAAAGATAGGAGAACTTGCGGTAAAAGCCGCTAAGGCCATGAGATACAGGAATGCCGGAACAGTGGAATTCATCGTTGAAAGTTCGGGCGATATTTATTTTATGGAGATAAATACGAGGATACAGGTTGAGCACCCTGTTACGGAAATGATAACCGGCGTGGACCTGATAAAAGAGCAGATAAAGATCGCTTCCGGAGAACCGCTTTCATTCAGGCAGCAGGATATTAAGTTCTCAGGACACAGCATGGAATGCAGGATCAATGCTGAAGATCCGGACAGGTTCATTCCGTGTCCGGGCAGATTGACGATGTTCATACCGCCCGGAGGCCCCGGCATAAGAGTGGACACAGCGGCATATTGCGGATGGGTTATCCCGCCGCATTATGATTCCCTTATCGCAAAGCTCATTTCCTACGGTAAGGACCGGCAGGAGGCCGTTGTAAGGATGCGCAGGGCGCTGAGCGAATTTAAAATAGAGGGCATCAGGACGACGATACCGTTTTTCATGAAGGTGCTTGAGGACCCTGATTTTCTTTCCGGGAATTTCAATACAAATTTTATTGATAAGAACATCAATATAGCTAAATAGGGTTCGAGGGATTAAGCCACAAAATGTAAAAATGTTGATTTAAGTCAGGTTGTTTAGTCTGTTAGTCTGTAGTCAGTTAGCTGAAAAACTAAATACATACAGACTATTTACCTAAGCCCCTACAGACTATCTGCCTGAGCAGTTACAATCAGGGAATTAATTGTTCTACCGCTTTTTTGATATTTGATTTTAATTTATTTTACTTGAACTTTGTCTTGAAAAACCTGTTCACAAAAAAAAACGCATTGTACCTCATCACAGACAGGTCCATATCCGGGACCGGTCATGAAACCGTGGCCAGGCAGGCGCTTGGAGCCGGCATCAGGACCATTCAACTAAGGGAAAAGACCATGTCCGGGAGAGAGCTGTATGCGTTGGCGCTTTCAATAAGAAAAATTACCCGGAAATTCAATGCAGCTTTGATCATAAATGACCACGTTGATATCGCTCTTGCTGTGGATGCTGACGGCGTTCATATCGGGCAGGATGATATGCCGTTGCACGAAGCAAGGAATATACTGGGAACGCATAAAACAATAGGGGTCTCAACGCACAGCCTGAAGCAGGCGGTCAATGCAGAGAGGGAAGGGGCTGATTACATTGGTTTTGGCCCTGTATATAAAACAGCAACAAAAGATGCCGGCCGGCCTAAGGGGATTAATGGCTTGATAGAAATAAAAAAGCATATTAAAATACCTCTTGTAGCAATTGGAGGCATAACCCCTGAGAACGTTCCGCTTGTATTTCAGGGAGGGGCAGATGCAGCTGCGGTTATATCCGGCATTATAACCGGAGATATCAGGGATAATGTGAAGAAATATTTTTCAGCGATGAAAAATATTGGTTCATTCGTGAATAAGCTGAAAACATGTAAATAAACACAGACCCGCCTGCTCGGACACGAGTCGTACCGACCGGACGGGCAGGGACATGGAGGCACAGAGGAAAATGAGAAATAAGAGACAGGATATTTTTACTTCCAATTTCTTATTTCTCATTTAGGTCTCAGTGACCCAGTGGTTTTATAAGGTGTTTTTAAACTTAAATGCGAGACAGGGAAAATAATATAAAGCCAGTGAAAGTCTGTGGCAAAATACAAAAAGGAGGACACTATGCTTCGTAAATTCTTATTGATCATTTTCACATTTATTTTTATCGCCGGATGCGTCAAGAAAGATGAGAATGTAATAAAGATCGGGATCGCGGGGCCCATGACCGGCGACCAGGCGAAGATGGGCATGGATTTCAGGAACGGTGTGACTATTGCAACAGAAGAATGGAACAACAGAGGCGGAGTTCTCGGTAAAAAGATCGAGCTTGTTATCGGCGATGATCAAAGGGACCCAAAACAGGCTGTTTCGGTTGCGAATAAGTTAGTCAACCAGGGAGCGGCAGGCGTGATCGGACATTTCAATTCAAGCTGTTCCATCCCTGCGTCTGACGTATACAGCCGTAACAATATACCGATGATCACCCCGGCTTCTACCAATCCTGAGCTCACAGATAAGGGCAATTACGGCGTATTCAGGGTCTGCGGCCGTGATGACCAGCAGGGCAAGGTGGCAGCTGACTATGTAATTTCACAGCTGAAGATAAAGAGGATAGCTGTAATCAATGACAAGACCACTTATGGAAAGGGACTATCAGATGAATTCAGGAAATTTATTGGCGATAAGTCAGAGGTCGTTTACTACGGCAGCATAATACAGGGCGACAAAGACTTTAAATCAGTCCTTAGGATTAACGGTTCCGTTCATGAGCGGAGACGGGGTCATAGACCCGAAGTTCATCGAGATAGCAGGCGCGGAGGCGGCTGAAGGAACGTATCTTACATTCAGCCCTGACCCTGTCAATATACCAACTGCCAAAGCATTCATCGGGAATTACCAGAAAAAATTCGGAGAGCTCGGCCCTTATTCCATTTACGCCTATGATGCAATGAACATAATGTTATCAGCCATTGAGGCGGCTAAGACAACCGAGGGCAGGGCGGTAATGGACCTGCTTCATTCAATGGAATTCAGCGGAGCGCTTGGGAAAATTAAATTTGATGCAAAGGGTGATGTCACGGCCTCGCCTTACGTGGTCTGGATCACCCGAGGCGGGATGTTTGTGGAGTATTGGAAGCCATGATTCAAAGAGGGCGCCCGGAGGCGCCCCCTCTATGGAGTTTTTTGAAGATACTACTGAACCTGCGTCTGATTATTTGCTGCCCTGCCGTTGTTTGTCTCGCTGGACTCGCTCACCGCCCCGCCCCGGTCGGCATAGGCTCCAACGTAGTAGAAACCCAAAACGTCCCTGCGATAATCCAGCAGGAATGTCCGTGGTCCGGATACGCGGGGCAACAACCCAGAGTTTTTTCATTTGCTCCGCCTTTTTCCCTTCCGCATTTTTTGATCTCCCAGCACGATAGCAGCATAAGCATTAATCCTCTATAAAAAATTAACCATCTCTTGTATTTAAACGTGAATGATGCATGACCGAAGTTTAAATGCAGACTCTTATTTATTAATTATACACGAAACAGAAGGAAACCTGGCGCATTATCTACTTCGCGGGATTGATGATAAAGGTAAGCTGCCGGGTGGACTCGCCGCCGTTTCCGTCAGTGACAGTGACAGTGACAGTCACCCTGCCTGTAAAGGCCGCAGGCACGGACCATTGTATCAGCCCGGTAGTTTGATCTATTGACATGCCCTCAGGAGCAGACTTCAGGGAGAATGTGAGTGTGTCTCCGTCAGGGTCTGTTGCTCTTACCTGATGTGAGTACTGTTTACCGTCAAACGTGAAACTCCTGTCGTCTGAAATAGTCGGCGGCATGTTCTTTATTTCCTTGTTAAAGGTGACAGGGCGGCTGTACTCATCTCCGTCATAAAGGGTTAACTTGACCGAGATGTTGTCCCCGCGTTTAACAGGAGCCTTTATTGCCTTGTCGCTTCCCGCGAACTGTCCGTTAATGTTCCATTCATATTCTGTTGTTACCTCATCGTCGTCAAGGTCCTTGCCCTGAACATCTGCATAAAGCGTATCTCCGGGCCTGAAGACCTCAGGCATTATCTTGATATAAGCGAATTCAGGCCTTGAGTTCTTTATCGTGATGATATTTGACAATACCTCTGTGTCATTGACAATAGCGCGTGCCTGGACCGTATCTCCCTTTCTCGAATTCCCGGCATCAAAGGTAAAAGACGTTTCATTGTCAGCCTTTTCACCGTTCACTAACCACTCCAATTTTGCGTTTGATAAGGAAAACCCTGAAGATGCCGCACTTATTAATGAACCGCGGGCCGCGTCTTCGGGCGTAATTGTCAATGAAAAAGAGCTGTCCGCTGATGAAGAAGATGTTTGAGAGGTTGACGCCGGATTAGCGCTGTCTGCTGAACGCGTCCTTTCCTGCCCAGATGATCTGTCCTTAGAGCAGGAAAAAATAAAAAATAAAAGCGCGATACAAAAAAGCTTTTTTGTCATATGGTGATCAATATTGGTAAAGCACTGAGAGCTTGGCCCTTTCAGGACTGTCGAGAGATGCGTCTTCTGCCTCCAGCTCTATTGTATAAAGGTACGGGATGTTCATGACCTCGACCTCTCCTGAATTTGATTTTACGACCCCTCCGTCTGTAAGCCCCAGATCAGGCGCTGAATTGCCCTCTATTGTATCAGCGATCTTCGCATAGACCGTATATACCGGAGAAGCGCCGATGTCGAAACTGAAGTCATAGCTCTGAGCGCTGTCCGGATCAATGGATAATGTCAGATTGTCACCGGAACAGGCACTCCAGTCAATTGTATCATTGTTCAGTTTTTGTTCCATGCAGTCATTAGAAATGGTCTGCGATATCGTCAATCCGGATATGCCCGGGTCTCCTTTCTCCTGAATGAACTGATATAAAATATCTTTGCCGGCCTTGCCTGCGTCAAGTGAGGTCTTATATCTCTTCTGCACGCCGGACATCTGGGTGCCTGAAACCACCATGTAGATCAGGCCCGCCATGATGGCCAGGGATATCGCGGACATTATAAGCACCATGACAAGGGCGAAGCCTTTTTCGTTTAAAGGCCGGGACGCATGATGCATGATGCATGATACACGTTTCTTTAACGCCCCGTTACGTCTTACAGATCCTGCACCCTGTATCCTGTATCCTGTATCCTGTTCTTTCATTTTGCCCCCAGATTACTTGGTTTTAAAACCATGGTATAAAGCTTCCACCTGTAATTCTGCCAGTCTGTTATGCCGTTTGCGTTAAAATCAAAATTTATTCCATAAGCCGACCCGGGGTCAGGGGCAGCAGGTATGTCCACAGTGGCATTCGGGTATGTAAAGGACAGGTCCTTCTGGCCCTCATGCGCAAGTATATACACCCTTACCTCTTTCACCTGTTCCCGTATGTCCTCAGCAGTGAATGCTGATATCGAAGCGGCGTTATCGTATTTGTCAGGTGTTCCGTTTATATCTGTATCAAGATTGAAGACGACCTGCATATTTGCCACGCAGTCAAGGAGGGGGAGTTCGGTAATTTCACCATCGCTTTGATTAACCGTTCCTTTATAGAGTATACCTGTTCCCGTGGCGCACCTTGAAGGCACTGTTCCCGGTGTGCGCACATAGTAGTCTGCCCTGTTAAAAGGAAAACTCAGATTTGTGACAGTATTTGTCGTGGGAGAAACACCATATACAACAAATACCTTTTTGTCATTCTCAGGGTCATAGTTTGCAGTATTATTATAAGTATCTGTCCAGTTTGCACCATTTAATTGCAAGGTGTGCGCATTCTCATCAGTTGTTCCGGGGTCCAGTACAATTATCAGATCATCAGTCTCAAAGCCATCCCCTGAGAGATCGTCTATCTTGACATTGTCTTTTTGAAGATGGGTCCATTTTTGAGATGCGTCGTTTCTGGCCGCATTTACTGCCTTGATGACCAGGACATCTGAGCTGTATAATGCAGCGCCGTCCCCTGCACGGATGGCCCCGGGTGCGACATCTGTGGCACTATCATTAAAAGCGCTGTCATCCCAGTCCGTGTCTGAATCATTATCTGCTTCGTCATAGTCGATGCTGTTCATATTCCACGGCAGTCCGTAACCCGCGTGTTCTATGTCGCTTCTCATCATATCAAGGCCGATCACTCCCTCGATATTGGTCTCTGTGATCTTGCTCTGCTGTTTGGCGTGCGTAAGCAGGCCGGTGAGCATCTGTGATGCGGCGGCAATGGCAAATACAAAAACGACCATTGTGCTCATTATCTCGACAAGCGAAAAACCACATTGGCGTCTCATCATGGCCTCCTCACGATCGTTGAGACCCTGTGCTCAGAACACTCATTCTTATAATCCCACCTGACGAGCATGGTCAGGCTCTTATTGTCAGCGTCCAGCGTTGTAACAGTCCTCTGCGTGCCGTATGAAAAGCCGGTTATGCCCCTGAAGTTCCTGGCAACAGCCACCGGGTAGGTGAGCTGGCTGAATGGAGCGCTCTGGCATGCCGTAAGATTAACGGTATTGACATTGGTGTCTGTAGCAAGGGTGTCAAAGTCAATGTTACGTGACTCATTTATCCTCATCTCAGCGATATTGACGGCCTCGTCCCTGAGGAGATTTCTCATATTTGAGTCTATGCTCAGAAGCGCTGTCTGCATCAGGGCGAGCGAAACAAGCAGGAACACCACCATAGCTACCATAACTTCAATAAGGCTCAGGCCCCTGTTATTTAATCTGACAATTCGATGCGACACAAGTCCCTCCGTCTGTATCCTGTTTAATTATTTTCCCAAGGTTTATTCTTGTTGCAAATATGACGATACAGTCATAATCAGGATTGTAATCTGATGTCTTATCACCATCAATGTCAGTGAACATGCAAATGCTTCTGTCAGGCGACAGGATCCCCTTGGTGTCTGCAATGAAGGTGATAGGCGGGACACCGTTCTCTGTCCCCACTTCTATGGGATATCTGATTATTTTTGGAAAGGTCTGAAGCCGGGTATCATCCGGCGCGCCTGTTCCTGCCTGAAGACTGCCGTCGCCATCGATCAATGCAGATGTCCCGTCGCCTGTGTCCTCATATAGCGCATAGGAGGTGGTATCAGGGAAATCAATAAAAAAGGCCCTGTTCTTCTGCATCGCCTGGGTCCTTGCGTTCATGATGTCTGTATAGATATTTTTTATCTCGCTTTCCACATTATAACTTCCCATCCATCCCTGAAAGGAAAAACCCAGGGCCATAGCAAGAATACCCACTATAGAGACGACCACGATCACCTCTATAAGGGTCATGCCGTCATCTTTAATGAGGCCCGTATCATTGCGGATATTCATGCCTTCTATTTTAGCATATCCGGTCTTCATTGCTTACCGCACCCTGCATCCTTCATTCTGTGTCGTGCATCATGCATCATCTATCTTACCTTTCCCGTATGTGAATAGTCCGCTTTACACCGGGCGGCGGCACCAGTATTGACAGGCCCTGATCGGTCGGGGGCACGCCTTCCATGGCCCCGGACCTCCTGTCGCCCTGAGAATCCTCATTAGCCGGCTTGTCAGGATCGTAATCAGGATCACTTGGATTGTTTTCCTCAAAGGCGTCTTCGAGGTCCACCTGCTCAATACTGCCTGTGGAGACCTGAAGCAGGGCCTTGCCTTTAAGAAGGGCGCCTGCGGCCCCGCCTGTATTATATCTTGTCGCCCAGATGAAGCTCTTGCCTCCAAGGGAGCATACGTCTGTGTAGGGTTTATATGTCGTGAAAAAGACTATGCCTGTGGTAGACGCAAGCGGGTTCGTAATGACCCTCTCCGCAGAGAAGTCTGAGGATACCCCGCCATAAGTGTACGTGCCTGCCGCTTCAAGGTCTATCTGCCAGCCCTTGAAATCTTTAGTATTGACGGTTGCCTCTGAAGGCACGTCAGCAATGTCTGTAACATTTGTGGTTACTGCCGCTGTTGAATCACATTCCGTGTCAGGGACCGGGAACATGGAGGCTGAATAGCATGGCTCCTTGATCCCGAACAGGCTCCGCTGATTTTCCGGGTCGTCCACGTCCGCAGTATCGTCAGATGCCAGCACATAATAATATCTTCCTGTTGCAAAGTAGAGCCACATGCACCCTTCCTGAGAACCGCTTGGTGTGTCGGTGTAACAGCCGGACTTCTGCTGAAGTCTTGCTACCGATGATGTAAGAGGGCCGATGCCGTCGATCACTATGCTCCCTTTCCAGGTGTCCGGGTCTGCGTTTTCACCGGTCAATAAGCGCATGACGCCCCCGTCTGTCCATGTGCCGTCGTCTGCCTTGCTCACATAAGGTATATACAGCACGTCGTCCTGATAATCTATGTCAGTGTCCTGGGTGGAATTGAGCAGAGAGCCTGCGAACGAAGTGCTGATCGAAGGATATACCGGCGTACCGGCACTAGTTCCTGTCTTGAGGTCGAGCGCAAAGATCTTGAGCGGCTGGTCCGACCTTCCGAGGAACTGCTGGTTAATGGTGTCAATAGGGCCTGTCGGGCCTGAGGCGAGGACCACTATCCATTTGCCGTTATTGGTCCGTGACATCAAGGGCAAAATATGATGAATAGCCGACTCCGTCTATCGGGGTCTTGATGCAATCATCTGTGCCTCCGTTGCATGCGGTGCCCGCGTTCCTGCACGCGCCGCCGAACCTCATTCCGCCTATCAGGATGGTCCTCCATCTCTTTGTGGGGTCGTCAACCCCGAGTTTAGAGCAATCCGCATAGTCTGTCTCAGTGCAGCCTTCTGTGCCTATGCTTGCGTCAAATATGTATGGCGCGAGGTCTATTGAGTAAACGTGACAGTAGGAATCATCAGCCATATATTTCAAATAAGGCAGAGCGTTCTTGGGTATGAACGCCCACCTCTCTGAACCAAGCGGCACATTGGGGCCGCCGAGATATCCGTCAGGATTTGAAAGGCATGCCATATCCGTTCCGGTAAGGGTGCACTGGTATGCGGCCCCGGCTGGTTTATTGACATTCTCCTGGATCTCAAGCTTTCCGAGCTTAAAGGCATGGAGCATTCCGTCATTTCCTCCGGAAAATACCATTCCCCTGTCTTTGTAATTCGATGAGGACAAGTAATCGCTGTATGTAGAATCATTGTATCTTTCATCTTTATGATAGTTATTCAGTGCAATCCACGAAGATATCTTTGGAGTTGAATCAAGGATATCGCCCAGCTTCCAGACCTTTGCTCCTTCACCTGTGTCCCCTGTATCGCCGTCTGGTGTACCGTCATCGTCATCATTATTCCAGTCAATCGCAACAGTGCGCGAGCGGAATCCTGAGATATCCTGTCCAAGGGTCCAATTGATTATATCTTCAGCCTCAGTGTCGGTCGAGGCCTGAAGATAGGTCATCAATGTTGATGCGTTTGTGGCTGTGAAGCCGTTAGCCAGCCAATTTGAGCCATCGAGAGTTGTGAAAATCCTGCGCGCGTCTGTAGAAATATCCCTCTTCCAGAGCTGGATGCCGGCCTCCCAAATGTTCCCTATGGTTTCGAGTGTCTTGTCATCCGCCGATAAGTCGCATTCGCCGTCGTCGTTTTCATCTATGTCGCCGTCGCCGTCTGAATCTATGCATCTTGCCGCCTTGGTCTGATCTGCCGCAGGGTCGTAATAAAATGAGGCTACATAATCGTCCACAAGGTTCAATTTATTGTAAGGAGTTTCAACGGCCGTTTCTTCGCGCAAGCCTTCCGATCCAGCTTATCTCAGTGCTGAATATACTCCCGGCCTGTAAGGTCTGTGTCTTTGGATAGAAGACCGCCTGAACGAGGTTGGCGCCCTGGCCTTCGCCTGATGCAAGCACAGAAGCTGCGGTGCCTGAGGCGGCGCGTGCCAGGATGTCCTTAAACGCCTGGTTAAGCTGTTTTTCCAGTTCTTCTGGATTGTCTCCGTTATAATATTTCCCGTTTCCCGCATATGCCGTGTCTTCAAGGATGTCCTGATTGGTAGTGCCAAGCGCATTCACTACATAGGTAAGGATATTCTGCTTGCCTGTCTTGTCTGACCTCAGGTCGTTCTTGAAGCCGAAGCAGGCATTTTCTACAAGGGCCGCGGAATTATTGTTATTTGGCAGATTAACGCAATCATCCTGAGAAAAGTTAGAACCGGTCACGTCGCTTCCTGAGCTTATGATAAGCACAAAGTTCTTTCTGCAGGGCACGCGGTCTAAAGGGTCTTGACTATTGCATCCCTTATAGCTGTCTGCATCATATTGGCTGAAATTGGCCGCATCAAAGGCAAAGTAATTGATAATTCCGTAAAGGCCGTCTGAAAGCGGAAAAGTTGTTTCACCTGTAGCGTTTTCTATAGCAGTAAGAAAAGAGGACTGCGGTGAGGCAGGGATACAGCCTTGTGAAGGAACTGTCACTCCCTGATTCGTAAATTCTGTCAACCCCCAATTTGCCTTTGGGTTATTCTCGTCCCAGTATCTCTGGAATACCCCCTGTTTGCCGTCCCACTCTCCGTTTTCATTCAGGTCCTGATATGATTCGCCTATTCCCCCATCATAGATGTCATTGCCATTGACATCAGTAAGCGGCTCCTCTGTCAAAGTGACCTTAATATTAAAAGTTGTTGATTTCGGCTTAGGTGCGGCGCCTGAGACCTTCATTGAAAAGGTCTTGGATGCTGTGACTGCAGGAGATTGTGAATCAGTGACTGTTATTACAATGCCATTATAATTGCCATTTGCCGTGGGTGTGCCGTAAATAGTTCCCGGTGTATAAGTATTGCTGCCTGAGGTGCAGTTGGCAGGCCCTGCGCAAATGCTCAGTCCCGGAGGGAGGTTTGCTGCTGACCATGTATAGGGCGTAACACCTCCTACGCCTGTGACTGTAAAGGAATATGCTGTGCCTTCGGTGGCATCATTCAAAGAAGATGTCTGAATAGAAAGCGGGGCCGGAGAGACAACGATGGTAAATGATTCAGAATAGCTTGGGGAACAGCGTCCGCCAATGGTCGCGGTAAAAGTATAATTGCCGGGTGTTACAGGCGCAGTGCCTGTCCATGTGGCAGTGTTATTTTTGGTGCCGCTGAAAGTGGGGCCTGTCAGCCATGCGGGCACACCGCTCATTATCCAGGAATAATTGCTGGAACCTGAGCCTCCGGAAGCACTTAGTGTCAGGTTATACGCAAGGCCGACCGTTGCGTTCAAAGAGCCCGGCGTTATGTCACAAGCAGCTGCCGCATAAGCCTGAGGGATGATCTCGATGTCATTAAAAAAACGTGCGACCTTTGAAAACAGGTTTTTCAAGATATATGAAAATGACAGAGTTGGCTCATTGACTTTGGCAGTAGTCTGGACTTTTGGAGATATTGACTGCCTCACTGTGGCTATCATCTCTTTATTCCTGTCAGATCTCTTGTTCAGACTCGCAAGGGTCTTTGTCTGTTTTTTATTCAGAGCAATAGGCGAAGGACTAGCGGCTATCAAGTCGCATGTGGTTGATGTATCAACGTCTGATATTGTCAGGTTGCCGTTGTTTACTTCAAATACACAGCCGCTGTATGTCTTGGACCATGTGCCCTCGATCCCAAGCAGGGAATGGGCATTGCCCTGTTTTGATACAGAATTGCCTCCGATTATGATCTTCTCGAGAATGTCGAATTTGGACATGGTGGCCCAGTTAAGGAGGTTGCCCCTGAACGGCGCAGATGAAGGGCAGGTGTCGCTGTCTGTATAGCTGGTCCCATATTCATCGCCGCCGTCTGTTGCGAGGACGACCTTTAATTTCTCGGTAAACTTCTGGCTGCCATAGCTATAACAGGCCTGAGGCTTGAAGTATCCCTTGTAATTATCTATTGTTGTGTTTGGCGTATAGCTATCGGTATATGCAGGGTTAAGCATATCATCGGATTTATCCATGAGGAACATGATGTTCGGGATAGCGCCTTTCTTGACATAAGGCGGCAGGACGCAGTAGCTTTCCATATCAGCGGAAAATGATTCCGGAATGAATAAAACAAGAGATAAGATCAAAAGAGACGCGCGAGTAATGAATGATTTGGTCCTCATTGTGTCACTCCTTTTTAGGGTTGGCTTTAAGGTTTCAGGGTTGTTTTTCATAATTTATCTATATATTAACAAAAATATATAGCAAGAAGGCTGCCAAATAATAAATACAGGTTTTTCAGGGGGTTAAGTAATGCGCTTAAAGGCTCTTATGTAATTGATTACATAAGATTGTGTAATTTAATGGACAGTCGGATCGCTTAAATAAATTAAGCAATTAAAATTGACGGATTCTTAAGAAGACGTCATACCCGCGCAGGCGGGTATCCAGAGCGTAAGCAACTACTTTAAAAAATGGATTCCCGTTTTTTGCGGGAATGACGAAAAACAACAATAGCAATACTTGTGCAAGAGCTTCTTTAGTAATTAGAAACTGTTAGTGTATAATTTGCTGATATGTGTCAGGACAATTAAAAATTGGTAATGTCAAAAGTTTTATGAAAAAAGAGGATAAAACATGAAACCACAGAATTTTACCACAGAGGTCTCAGAGAAAAAGAATATTAGATCTTCTAAAAACTCTGTGAACTCGGTTGTTGCTTCCTCTCCAGGCGAATTTCCTTTAAAAGAGATAACCAAACATATAATATGTTCAATAGAGGTTCATTCAACCTTAGGGCATGGATTATTGGAAAATGTATATGAGGAGGCGTTGTCGCATGAGTTTAACTTAAGGGAGATCGAATATGAAA
>JACQXH010000044.1 GCA_016208845.1 Nitrospirota bacterium
AATGACACCAGAGGCGATATGTACTATAATTTATCGGGTTGACAAAGGAGGCCAATGTATAAAATCTTTTTTATAGCCGCTTTTGCAGTGTTATTACCAATAAACAATTCCGTTGGGCATAACTCAGAAACAGCCGGGCAGGAGATAGACGTCGAGGAAAAGCTCGGCGAATATATTCCGCTTGATATCATCTTCTATGAAGAAGACGGTAAACCCGTCGCCTTAAAACAACTCATCAATAAACCAACCATAATTACGCCGGTATATTTAAGCTGTACCCATACCTGCCCTCTTCTGTTATTAGGCGTTGCCGCCGTACTTGGCAAGTCAAAGATGAAGCCGGGCAAAGACTATCAGATCCTCACTGTCAGCTTTGATGAGAATGATTCGCCGCAGACAGCGGCAGAAAAAAAACCGGGCTATCTGAAAGCAGCAAATATGCAGGTGCCGGAAGACTCATGGAGATTTCTTACCGGTAAATCAGAGAGCATCAATAAATTTGCCGGCGCTACGGGATTTAAATACAAAAAAGAGCATATAGGCTTTTCGCATCCTGTAACATTGATATTTCTTTCGCCTGACGGAAAGATCGTAAGATATCTCTACGGAGTGACCTTTCTGCCGTTTGAATTTGAACTGGCCGTCACAGAGGCATCAAAAGGCACACCTGTCTCCATGGCAAGGAAAGCGCTTCAGTATTGCATAAGCTATGATCCGCACAGCAGAAGATATGTCTTTAACACCCTTAAGATATTCGCAACTTTGATCATTACCGCCATAATCTCTTTCTTTATCTACCTCATAATAAAAGGTAAAAAGGGGATTAGCCCGTGACAGGTGCTCAAAGGGAAATGAGTTTTTACGAATCCGGCAACGGGCATACAGGAATACTGTCATGGGTCCTTTCTACTGACCACAAACGGATAGGCCTGCTCTACCTTTTCTCCATGTTCAGCTTCTTTTTTGTTGCCGTTATATTGGGCCTGCTCATGAGGCTTGAACTTATTGCCCCGGGTCCATCTATCATGACAGCTGAATCATATAATGCCATGTTCACGGTCCATGGGGTGATAATGATATTCCTCTTCATTATTCCCGGTATTCCGGCCGGCCTTGGAAATTTCATGCTCCCTCTGCAGATAGGCGCAAGGGATATGGCATTCCCAAGGATAAATCTCATGTCCTGGTGGTTCTATATGACCGGCGCCATAGTCATCATCGTTTCCCTCTTTACCGGCGGCGGGCCTCCTGACACAGGCTGGACGTTCTATGTCCCTTACAGTATCAGGACAGGAACAAATGTCACCCTTGCCGTTTTCGGAGTTTTTCTACTCGGCATCTCATCTACACTCACAGGGCTGAATCTTGTGACAACCATACACCGCTTAAGAGCGCCGGGCCTGAAGTGGTTCAGGATGCCGCTTTTTGTCTGGTCGCTCTATGCCACAGGATGGGTGCAGATACTTGCAACACCTGTTCTCGGCATCACACTCCTGTTATTGATGATGGAGAGGCTCTTTGGCTTTGGATTCTTTGATCCTGCCAGGGGAGGCGACCCTTTATTGTTTGAACATCTTTTCTGGATATATTCTCACCCGGCTGTCTATATCATGATCCTGCCTGCAATGGGCATTGTTACAGAAATAATTCCCGTCTTTGCGAGGAGGACAATATTCGGCTACAAGGCAATTGCTTTTTCAAGCCTTTCAATAGCGTCAGTCGGTTATCTCGTATGGGGGCATCATATGTTCACAAGCGGGATGAGCGACATTTCAAGGGTCATATTCTCTTTCCTGACATTTATCGTTGCAGTGCCAAGCGGGATAAAGGTCTTTAACTGGATAGCAAGTATGTACAAAGGTTCAATAAAATTGAGCTCACCGCTTTTGTTTACCGTCAGTTTCATATTTCTTTTTTCCCTCGGCGGACTCACAGGGCTTATAATCGGCGCTCTCGCGACAAATATTTTCGTACACGGCACATATTTTATAGTGGCTCACTTTCATTATATGATGTTTGGTGGAACGGCCTTTGCTTTTTTCGCCGGTATCCATTACTGGTTCCCCAAGATCTTTGGAAAAATGTACAGAGAAAAACCTGCAATTACCTCCTGTATAGTCTTATTTGCCGGTTTTAACGTCCTGTACTTTCCCATGTTCATTCTGGGACTGGAAGGCATGCCGCGGAGATACTATGATTATCTGCCGCGTTTTCATACAGGCCATCTCATATCAACGGTCGGCTCATGGATACTCGCCGCAGGGCTGATGATCATGTTTTACAACCTTATCAGATCAATTTTCATAGGGGAGGTCGCAGGCAGTAACCCCTGGGGCGGAAGCACCCTGGAGTGGACCACATCATCACCGCCTCCGCATGAAAATTTCACAGAGATCCCGGTAGTAACAGAAGGCCCGTACAGGTTCAGGAAATGAAGTTCATTAGTCAAGAGGCTTTTGCCCCTTGACCCATGAACTATTGATATTATGAATAAAGAACATTCTCTCAATAAAAAAACAGACTATACAGGTTCAAAACAGGGTATGTGGATGTTTCTTTTTACTGAATTGCTGCTTTTTACCGGGATGTTCCTCTTATATTCTGTCTTCCGGTCCAGGTATCAGCAGGAGTTTCACGCGGCCTCTTCTGAATTAAGCAGGACCATAGGGACATTGAACACAGTCATACTGCTTACAAGCAGCCTGACAATGGCGCTTTCAGTAAACGCCATAAGAAAAGACAAGAATAAAATCTCACTCATCTTTCAGGGCCTGACCGTGTTCTTCGGCCTTTTTTTTCTCGCAAATAAATTCTTTGAATGGAGCGCAAAGATCCATCATGGCATATACCCGAACTCACCTGGACTCCTGGCGCACGGCAAGGGAGAGACGATGTTTTACGGGCTTTATTATCTAATGACAGGAATTCACGGCCTGCATGTCCTGGCAGGGATTGTCCTTTTATTGATCATGATGGTATTAACGAAAAAAGGCAGTCTTAACAGTGATTCATTCGTCAGGCTTGAGAATTCAGGTCTTTACTGGCATCTTGTTGATGTGATCTGGGTATATCTCTTCCCGGTGTTCTATCTCATAAGTTAATGAGCGTTTTATGAATATAAACAATAATAACAATATCGGATATAAGACTTATCTTGCGGTCTGGTGCTGTCTTATGATACTGACTGCAGCAACCGTTATGGCTGCAGGTATGGGTTTTGGGAGATATGGTTCTCTCGCATCCGTATTGATCGCGTCTGCGAAGGCAGGCCTGATACTTTTATTTTTCATGCATCTTAAATATGAGACGTTTGTTTTTAAGCTAATGCTCCTGGCAGCGATCCTGACTATGGCTGTCATAATAGGGCTTACTTTTTTCGATGTAGGATTCAGGGACGGCGGAAGGTAGATCATGAACCAGGCATTTTCAAATCAGACGGGAAATGTCGACAACATATTCCTTTTCATAACCGTGATATCTGTCGTCATGCTCGCAATCGTCACATCTCTGATGATTATTTTCCTTATAAAATTCAGCCGCAGGAAAAACCCCGTTGCAACAGATATCGAGGGCAATCTCCCCCTCGAGATCGCATGGATAGTCATCCCCACAATCCTGGTACTTGCAATGTTTTATTATGGATGGGTCGGATTCAAGGAAATGAGGACCCCTCCGGAAGACGCGATGCCGGTAAAAGTATCAGCCAGAATGTGGTCCTGGGCATTCACCTATGAGAATGGCCGCAGGAGCGGAGAACTGCTTGTTCCTCTTAACAAACCTGTCAAGCTGATCATAACCTCTGAGGATGTGCTGCACAGCCTCTTTATCCCTGCCTTCAGGATAAAAGAAGACGCCGTGCCGGGGATGGAGACCTACCTGTGGTTCCTCCCTGACAGGACCGGCTCTTATGACTTATTCTGCAGTGAATACTGCGGGACCGGTCATTCCTCCATGATATCAAAGGTCGTTGTTATGCCGCAGGAGGATTTTTATGCATGGTATAAGAAAGAAGAAAAGGGCGGGGCTAAGGGGAAAAGCGGCCTGGAAATTTTAACGGAAAATGGCTGCCTCGAATGCCATACCATTGATGGAAGTAAAAATATAGGGCCGGGCCTCAAGGGCATATTCGGGAAAAGGGTTACCGTAGTAACGCGAGGACAGGAGCGCGGGATCACTATTGATGAAGGATATCTGAAAAGATCACTTGTTGAGCCGGGTGCTGATGTTGTCAAAGGCTATTCAGATATAATGCCTTCACAGAAAGAGGTTCTTCCCGAAAAAGAAATAAATACGATTGTCGATTATATCAAGGACTTAAAATGATCCTTCAGCAAAAGTATGTAATTAAGACATATCTTGAACTGTGCAGGTTAAAGCTCTCGTCTTTTTCCGCCCTCTCTGCTGTGACCGGTTTTATGCTTGCAGCTCCGGGGTTAACGGCAAAAATGCTGCATATGTCAGCTGGTGTTTATTTGCTCGCCTGCGGTTCCTCTGCACTAAACCAGTTTCAGGAAAGACAGACCGATGCGCTTATGCAGAGGACAAAACACCGGCCTATTCCCTCTGGAAGGATCAAACCGCTTAATGCCCTGTTTTTTTCTTTCGGGCTCCTGCTCACAGGATCTGCAGAGCTTGCTTTAACTGATAACCCTTATGGCCTGCTGTTGGGACTATTTGCGGTGATATTATACAATTGTGTTTATACATATCTTAAAAGAAGAACCGCCTTTGCATCAGTGCCTTGCGCTGTTATCGGCGCTTTGCCTCCTGCGATAGGGTGGACTGAGGGAGGCGGGCAATTTGCAGACCCCCGGTTATGGGCCGCCTGTTTTTTGTTTTATACGTGGCAGATTACGCATTTCTGGCTGCTGTTTTTATCCAATGGCTCTGATTATGAGAAGGCGGGTTTCCCGTCCGTGACAAGCCTGTTCGCAGACAGACAGCTTGAGAGGATAGTCTTTATCTGGATCCTTGCAACAGCGTCGATGTGCCTTATGACCCCGCTCTACGGACTGGTGAAATTAAATGCTGTCAGCATATTATTGATCGCGGTAACGCTGTGGCTCATTGGGAATGGGGTGAAACTCCTGAGGAGAACGGGAAGGGATTTATCTTATGGGTCCGCTTTCAACAGACTGAATGCCTATATTTTATTTATCATGTTTCTCTTCAGCGCCGATAAACTGTGTTCATTCCTGTTCATCCGTGAATAATGCATCATATGGAAAGAGAACTGAAAATCATAAAGCCGGAAGATCTCTTGAAGAAAGGAATGGCCGAGACAGGTCTTTCCTTGTCCTCTGAACAAATGAGTGCGTTCCTGACCTTTCTGAATGAATTAAAGAAATGGAACAGGGCCTATAACCTGACGGCTTTAAAAACAGACGAGGACATAATCATCAGGCATTTTCTCGATTCAGCCCTTTACCTGAAAGTTATACCATCCAATGCCCGACGGATTGCTGATGCTGGTGCAGGAGCAGGTTTTCCGGGGATACCAATTAAAATATTAAGGCCCGAACTGGAAGTAACGCTCATTGAATCATCAAGAAAGAAATCTGCATTCCTGAGGCATATTATAAGGATATTGAACTTGGACGGGATAGATGTTTTAAACTGCCGGATAGAAACTCTTGGAAAAGATCATGGATATAAATATGACGTGATAGTATCAAGGGCTGCCTTCAGGATCAGGGACTTTGTAAAACAGGCTTGCCCCTGTTTGAAAAATTGCGGGTGGCTTGTGCTTAGCAAGGGTCCAAATATTTCCGAGGAAATAGATTTTTTAAGCAAATCGCAGTTTGAGAAAAAAATTGAAGTCGTTAAACTGCCTCTGTCAGGCATGGAGAGGACACTCCTGATGTTCAGGTGTCCCAAAAACAACTCTATGCGCCCCAAAATTCATTGAAGGACCTATAAGTGCGATTTTATAGGAATATTACAATTAATTATTTCACAAATTTATTTTTATTTGCTAAGATGAATTTTACGTAGTCATTTTTCTGAACTTTCTCACACCGTCAGTTTTAGGGGGAAGGAGTTTAAGATGCTAAAAAAAAGTATCAACAAGAATGTCCCCGCCTTTACGTTATTTTTAACCCTCGTTTTTTCTCTGCTTCCTGCTTCCATTTCTTTTGCAGCTGATGTGGGCAACTGTCTTCTCTGTCATAAATATCCCGGCCTGAGCAGGGTTGATGAAAAAGGCAAATTAAGACTCCTGTTTATTAATGAAGACATATTTAATACCAGCGTGCATGCGAAGGTTAAATGCGAGGGGTGTCATACGGACATTCAGAAAATACCTCATGACCCGGCCAAAAAAGTAGACTGCCTTTCTGAGTGCCATATTACAGAACCGTCTACTGAACAGAAGTTCTCCCATAAAGACGTTGAAACAAGCATTGTAAACAGCGTACACAGCAAGGTCGATAAAAACGGAGTCGAGAAAAAATTTTCCGAGGATATTCCGACATGCAAGGAATGCCACGACGAACCATTGTACAGGCCCATGTCTTTTTTCAAAACGATCCGTTCGGGAATCTCTGAAGAGGCAATGAGCAGATGCAAGTCCTGTCATAAAAAAGATGACTTCATCTTCAGGTTCTACAGCCATGTTACGTCGAGACTGCACCGCACCAAGAATCCGCTAAATATTGCGGAGATGTGCGGCAGATGTCATGACAATGCTGAACTTGTGGCAAGGCATAAACTGTCGACACGGGCCGCTTTCTCATACGGTGAGACCTTTCATGGAAAGGCCGCCCGCTTCCTCGATGAGAGGATCCCGGACTGTCTTGACTGTCATATAAATAAAGGGGAATCTGTCCATCAGATCCTGAGCAGCACTGACCCCAAGGCTTCTATTAATGAGAACAATAGAGGGAAGATCTGTGCTACAACAGATTGCCATCCTCAGGCATCGCCAAGGCTTGCCAAATATTCGGTCCATGCTGAGTTCAATCTGGAACAGAGCCCTGTACAATATTTCTTCACCTTCTTTTTCATTGTCCTGACAGGCGGCACATTGCTGCCTTTAATGGGGATTATATTCCTTGATCTATTAAGAAGGCTGTTCCCTAACGCTGTGATAAAACGGAGGAAATAAATCAATGGAAAAACATCCTGTTATAAAAACAATAAACGGTCAAAAATATTTCTACAGGTTTACCCTTGACCAGAGAATACAGCATGTAATTTTATTTTGGGCTGTAATTACCCTGGTATTGACAGGCATGCCCCTTAAGTTCACCAGCGCTGCCTGGGCTCCATATCTTTATGCCCTTTTCGGCGGGATAAAGGCCGCGCCTGTTGTTCATAAGATCGCAGGTGTAATACTCTTGCTGTTATTCACCTATCATGTAGTTTATTTAATTTACAATATATATAAAGAGCAGATCATTCCCTTGAAAAATAAAGAAGGATTAAACGCTCTCAAGGTCTTAAAGGTCGTTGCCACTCAGCCTCTCGTTCCGAATCTCAAAGACGCCAAAGACATCGGGGCCCTGATGAAGTACTTGTTGTATCTTACAAACAAGCGTCCCGATGGTGATGAATTTACATGGAAAGAAAAATTTGACTACTGGGCTCCGTTCTGGGGTATGGTTGTGATCGGTTTGTCAGGCCTCATCATGTGGAACAAGGTGCTTGCGACAAAAATTGTTCCCGGTTATGTAATAAATTTCTCGCTGATTGCCCATAGCGATGAGGCTCTTCTGGCCGCCCTCTTCCTGTTCATATGGCACTGGTACAATGTCCATTTCTCAACATCTGTTTTTCCGATGGGCACAGTCTTTATCACAGGATATCTGTCAGAAGAATTAATGGTCGAAGATCATTATGAATATTATGTCAAGGTAATGAAAGAGGCTGGGCTTGAGCATGAGATACTGCCTCCTCATGGTGAGCACTCACACGCACCTCAAACTGAAAGGCGCCGGCCACAGGAAGGAGGGCACGCCTGATGCTGAATATCCTTAAGAAGCTCTACATCCTGGCATTCATGGCACTTACCATATTTTTCATGATCATCATATGGAAGGTCACTTTTGCCCAGATTATTGAAGAATATCATACACGGCAGGAAGCAATAGAATTTGCAAAGATCAAACAGCAGCAGAAACCGGAAAAGGAAAAGACCGCTTTTGAAAAACTTGTTCTTGAGGGCGACGAAAAAGTAAAGCTGTATCTGGGTTACAGGGTCCTCGAGGAAACAAGAATAAAAGGCCATTTCCACCACATCGGCTTTGATATCGGGCCTGACAAAAGGTCTTACTGCAATACATGCCATGGCGATATGCCGCATGACGATGTGAAGGAATTAAGGGCCTTTTTGAATATGCATGCCTTCTTCATAGCCTGTCAGACATGCCATGTCAAACTTGAGGGTTCGAAAAAAACAGGTATATATAAATGGTATGACAGGACCACAGGCGAGATCGTAGACAGCCCTGTAAAAAAATACAGGCCCGGGACCTACAAGGCAAAGATCGTACCGTTCGAAAGTGTAAACGGAAAACTGGTGCGTCTCGACTCTCAGGAAAATAGCGAATTCGTACAGGAATTCAGGGAAAAGGAAAAGACCCTGACAGAGGTCCAGAGGTCCAGAGCCAAAAAGATGATCCATGAAATCGTCAGCAAACAGCCTGTTATATGTGAAAACTGCCACCAGAAAGAAGCGCCTCTTCTGCCGCTTGCAGACCTCGGATACCCCAAGGAGAGAATAGACGCCATAACAAGCACAGAGGTTGTAGGCATGATAAAAAATTATACTCAGTTCTATATGCCAAGAATGCTGCATCCCGGCGAGGGCTCTAAAAAGGATTAATTTTATAAATAATACAGGATAGAAGGTCGCAGGACTTGTAGTCTGCAGGTATCCGGGCTCATGGAAATTCTTCTGACCAAAGACCATACCTGCCGGCTATATAACTTGGATCGCAATAATCCGCAAACCTGTTTTGGCAATTTTTGACAGGCCTGATATAATTATGTTACGTATGAGATACGCTCTTCTCTGTCTATTCTTTTTTTTATTCCTTGTCTTGCCTGCAGTTCCTGCGCATGCGATAAGACTGACAAATGTCAAACATGTTCTTGACATAACCGGCAATTTCAGCGAGCCAAGCGATGTTTCCGTGTCAAAAGACGGCCGCGTTTATATAGTAGACGGCGTCAACAACAGCGTAAAGGTATTTAACCAAAATGGGAAACACGTGTTTTCCTTCGGAAAAATCGGCTCTGGAAACGGTGAATTCCGATCCCCGCTGGGAATAGATGTTGACAGTTCAGGCCGGGTCTATATCGCTGATTCAGGCAATCGAAGGATACAGATCTTTAATTCAAACGGCAGCTTTATCACGCAGGTTAACATGCCTTCAAAGAACGGCTCGCGGCCAGACCCGACAGACATCGCTGTTGACAGGTCGCATGATAAATTCTACGTAGTTGATAACAATAACCATTACAGGTATTTAATTCCAACGGCGAGTTTTATTCCGTGCTTGGAGACGCTGATAAGAGTGCAGTAAAGAAATTCAAAACGCCTGTCGGCCTGTTCATAGATGACAATAACAGACTTTATGTAGTGGAAATGTTCGCTCAAAAAGTGAGCGTTTACGACATTAAAGGCAACAGTGAATAATCAAAAATCAAAATTAAGGAAAAAGAAATTCATAATATTTTCAATAAAGATCTCCTTAGTTTTGCATTTTGCATTTTGCATTTTGAATTTTAACGGCCTGTCTTATGCCGAGGTTGAGGTCCAGACGCCAAAAAACCCTGATTCGGCAAAAGAGTGCGCCCTTTGCCATTACAACTGGATAGATACATTCTTTGTTAATCATACCGGCTCAGAACTTGTCGACTTCACGTCTGAAAAGGTCGCAGCCAAGCCTGAGATATGTTTTTCCTGCCATGACGGAAGCGTCGTTGATTCAAGGGAGCGGGTGTACAACGACCACAGGCATAAAATAAATCAGCAGCCGCCTTCTTACATGAAAATACCCAAGGTATTCCCCCTTGACGAAAACGGCAATATGCAGTGCTCTACATGCCATACAGCGCACGGCGTTTCAAGTGAGATGGGCATGGAAAAGACCATATTCATCAGGGCCTCGAACGAAGATTCTGCGATGTGCCGCATGTGCCATACTGATAAAGACGGCGGCATTGAGACGGGAAATCACCCGATAGGCCCCACAAAAAAAGAAATCCCGGGCAGGCCGCATCTTATCGCGATCGGCTCTCAGTTCGGGAAGAACAATCAGCTTATATGTGAGACCTGTCACACAGTACATGGTTCGCCTAATGAGAGTTTTCTGATCGAAAGCACAAAACATTCCCGGCTCTGCCTCGAATGCCATACTGATAAGAATATCATGACACCTTCGGGAGAGCGAAGGCCGATCCATGTTGTGAATGTTGTATCTGCAAAAGTAACCGTTCCTGATGAACTAATAAAGAAAGGCGCAAAATTGGGTTATGAGGGTGAGATCATCTGCCAGACCTGCCACAAGATGCACAATAATAAAATAGAGGAGCATCTGCTCGTAATAAAAAAGGATGTTCAGACAGGGCTGACAGGTTTATGTCTTACATGCCATACGGACAAACAATATATTGCTGATACAAAACATAATCTCATCCACTCTGCCCCGCAGGAAAAGAATCTTGAGGAAAAGACAGTTGCAGATGCCGGCATATGTTCTTCATGCCACCTTGTGCATAAACCTGCCAGAAAGCTCAGCGGTGAAGGGGATGTCACCACTCAGCAATGCCTGAGCTGTCACAGCAAAGGGAATATCGCAGAAAAAACTGCACCTCCTGAATATTCACATCCGTTGAATGTAAGGCCTTTTGAAAAGAAAGAACCGGAAGTTATCGTATCAACAGTAAGCGTTGAGAAGGACAAATTAACGCTTCCGCTTTTCAATAAGTATGGCGCACAGGATAAAGACGGCGAGATCAAATGTACGACCTGCCACGACCCTCACAGATGGCGTGCTGACTCTACAAAAGGCGAGATAAACAAGGATGTAAAGGGAGATGCAGTCACTTCTTTTTTAAGAAAGGCCTCGCCTGAACTCTGCAGGGAATGTCACAGCGACAAGTTTTTCATTGCCAACACCAAGCATGATATTGGCAAGGCCGCTCCTGAGGAAAAAAATATTTTAGACCAGAAGCCCTCAGAATCAGGGCTTTGCGGGAGCTGTCATATCGCACACGGCGGGAAAAAGGACTACCTCTGGGCCGGCAACATTACAACCAAAGATGAAAATGTTGCCCAGAATTTATGTATAAGCTGCCATAATGAAAACGGGATGGCCAAGAAAAGGATATTGAAAGATTTTTCTCATCCTGTTAATATCTCTGCATCAGAAAAAGGCCTGACAACCACTCTGCCGCTTTTTGATAAAAACGGAAGGATATCATCGGAAAAAGGCGTCATATCATGCCCCACATG
>JACQXH010000043.1 GCA_016208845.1 Nitrospirota bacterium
AAACACTCAGAGACATAAGCTCAAGCCCGATATACAGCACCATGAGGTCTGTTGCAGAGGCCATGATCATCATGCCTGAGGTGGAAAAAAGCAGGAGGGCGTAGTATTCTCCGAAAGACGCCTTTTCAATAACAAGATATTTAAGCGATATGCATATAGTCAGGACCACATTGATATAGAAAATGAGTTTAAAGAAGATCGAATACCTGTCAAAGGCAAACATGCCCTGAAAGACCGTCTGGGGGCCGCCTGCAGAATATATGTTGAATGTAAAATATGCGGCAACTGCAACACCGATCACACCAATAAGCGCAACGATATCTTTTCTTTTTACGAAAAGGTCGATGATCATAAGCGCCAGCGCAAATCCGATAATGATAAGTTCAGGCACAATAACTCCAACCCCTTGCAGAAATCCGTTAAGTGATGGCACTAAAAGATCTCCTTTATATATTTTGCTATTTCATTTGCGGCATTATAAGCCTGCTCATGGTTTCCGGCATTCATCCTCTCAAGCAGATGATTGACCGATTCATGCATAAAGCTGAGGAACGTATCCGGAACGATGCCTATCCAGAATATGAGAATGACCAAAGGCAGGAGCGTAATGATCTCCCTCATGTTCATATCATGCAGTCCGGCTACCTTTTTATTGACGTCCATGAAGAATATCCTCTGATAGAGCCAGAGCATATAGCCCGCGCCTATAATTATTCCGGTTGCTGAAAGAGTTCCGGCCAATTTACTCGCAGTGAATCCTCCAAGTATTATCAGGAACTCACCGATAAACCCATTGGTCCCGGGAAGCCCGATGGCAGACAGGGTAAAGATAAGGAACAGGGCGGCATATAAAGGCATGGGGTTTGCAAGCCCGCCATAATCTGCAATCTCTCTTGAGTGGGTCCTCTCGTAGACTATTCCGACGCTTAAAAAGAGCGCCCCTGTAACTATTCCATGGTTCAACATCTGCAATATCCCGCCTTCGAGCCCCTGAACATTGAGGCTGAAAATACCAAGCGTCACAAAACCCATGTGGCTTACAGAGCTGTAAGCGATCAGTCTCTTCAGATCAGTCTGAGCAAGGCATATGACTGCGCCGTATATGATCGCAACAACTGAAAGTGTCAGCATAACAGGCGTCATGTCCCTTGCGGCATCAGGCAATAACGGCAGGGAAAATCTCAGAAAACCATAAGCGCCCATCTTGATAAGCACAGCCGCAAGGATAACACTGCCTGCCGCAGGCGCCTCTGTGTGCGCGTCAGGCAGCCATGTATGCACAGGGAACATGGGCACCTTTACTGCGAAGGCCGCAAAAAAGGCCCAGAAGAGCCAGAACTGCATATTATACGGATAAGTCTTTGTCATCAGCTCAAGTATGTCAAAGGTCCTTCCTGCATGAAGATAAAGAACTATTATACCCACAAGCATCAGGACACTGCCGAAAAGCGTGAACAGGAAGAATTTTACTGCCGCATAGATCCTGTTGGGCCCTCCCCATACCCCAATAATGAGATACATGGGAATAAGCATGGCCTCCCAGAATAAATAGAAGAGGAAAAAGTCCAGAGAGCAGAATACGCCTATCATCGCACTTTCAAGGAAGAGGAAGGCCACGAAAAATTCCTTGACCTTTGTCTTGATGGAATTCCATGAGACGAGCACGCATGAGATCGTTATGAGCGTTGAGAGCAGGACAAAAAGAATGCTCAGGCCGTCAAGGCCGATGTAGTACGCTATATTCCATGAACTTATCCAGTCGTATTTTTCTACAAACTGCATCTTGTGTGTTGTCTTGTCAAAATTATTGCCTGTAAAAAGCGGCAAAGACAGCAGGAATGTAATTATACTGCTCAGCAGGGCGATTGATTTGATCAGCTTCTCATGCGACCTGTTGATCAAAAGAATTAACAATGCGCCAACAAGCGGCGCTATAATGAGCGTACTCAGGATCGGATAACCCAATTTATTCATTATTACCTGTTCCATAGTTCAATCCATCAATATCAAAATCAAAAATTATCAATAAATTCACAATTGAAGTAACATCTGAGACCTGTTTTTGTCATTGCGGCTTGTCCGCAATCCTTCTCCAAGACAGATTCCCGACAAGCGGGAATGACATAGCATGTGTTCTTGTTCCCTATTTTTTTTCATTTTAATTTTTGATATTTCATCTAAACAATACCCATGCCATGATAAGGACAATGCCCAGCGCCATTACAAGCCCGTAGTGGTAAGCAAATCCTGTCTGTATCTTTCTCAGTTTCCCGCTGAACATCCCTATTAATCTCGGAACACCGTTCACTATTCCCTCGATTATCCTGGAATCCGTGAAGCCTACGAGAACGTAACGGGCGATCCCGAATACCGGTTTCACGATAATAAGATTATATAATTCATCCACATAGTATTTATTGAAAAGCACCTTGTGTATGCCGCTGAATCTCTCTGCGAGCCTCGCAGGTATTTCCGTCTTTTTCAGATAAAGTACAGCGGCAAGGGCAATACCGGAAAAAGCAATAAGCGTGGAAAATGCCATTACTCCCCATTCCTCAGCATGGGTGCCGTGAGCCTCAGGGTGGCCTACAACAGGCTTCAGAAATTCAGCAAAATGCGCCTCTCCGCCAAGTATGGGCGGGATGCCCACCCAGCCTGCCGCAACAGCGCCTACTGCAAGAAGCATCAGCGGAATTGTCATTACCTTTGGAGATTCATGGAGATGGTGCGCCTCTTCGTGAGTGCCGCGGAATTTTCCATGAAAGGTAAGAAATATAAGCCTGAAGGAATAAAATGGAGTGAAAAATGCAACTAATGTGCCCAGCAGCCATACAAATTTGCCTACAGGGCTATGCGACGCATAGGCTAACCAGATTATCTCATCCTTACTGAAAAACCCTGCAAATCCGGGAACACCGCCTGCGCTCAGGGCCCCGATTAAAAATACGGCATAAGTGATGGGCATATATTTTCTCAGCCCGCCCATTTTCTGTATGTCATTATGATGCACTGCATGTATTACACTGCCGGATGCGAGGAAGAGCAGGGCCTTAAAGAATGCGTGTGTGTATAAATGAAAGACGCCGGCCGCATATGCGCCAACACCGCATGCCAGAAACATCAAACCGAGATGGCTGATCGTTGAATACGCGATTATCCTTTTAATATCATTCTGCACGATCGCTATCGTTGCGGCGAATAACGATGTGACCGCGCCCACAACCGCGACAGTGCTCAAAGCAACTTCTGACAGGTTAAATATGGGACTGCACCGCGCCACTAAGAACACGCCTGCCGTGACGGGTCGGGCCTTCCATTGCATCAGGCAGCCAGACATGCAGAGGTATCTGCGCTGATTTTCCGACCGCGCCGCAGAAGAGCAGAAGCGCGATAAAGGTCGCCAGCTCAACATCGTGTCCGAGGATATTTATGCTCTTGCCGACAAAGACATTTACCCCTGCAAATACGTCTGAATAATGCAGAGTGCCCAGGGTCAGGAATATCATTATGACGCCCAGGCCGAAACCAAAATCTCCGAACCTGTTCACAATAAATGCCTTTTTGCCGGCATCAGCCGCTGATTTCTTGTCAAACCAGAAACCGATCAGGAAGTAGGAGCACAGACCCACAGCCTCCCATCCGAAATAAAGCTGAAGGAAGTTATTGGCCATAACAAGCATGAGCATGGAGAAGGTGAAGAGACTGAGATAGGCAAAGAACCTGTAATAGCCTTTGTCGCCATGCATATAGCCTACAGAATAAATATGTATAAGCGAAGCGCATGTGGTGACAACAACGAGCATTACCGCTGTCAGAGGATCAATAAGGAATCCGACAGATACCTTGAAACTGCCGGATGTTATCCATGTATAAAGGTCCTGGTCAAAGGTCTTTCCTGAAATAACCTGAGCAACGGCTGAAATTGAAAATAGCCATGAACCGACTACCGCAAAGATCGAGACCCAGTGCGCCCGGTCTTTCAGATACTGCTTCCCGAACAGAATATTGATCAGGAACGCGGCAAGCGGTAAAAAAGGTATTAAATAATAATTTCCCATAATCTCTTTCTAAATAAATTCAGTCATACATAATAAATTTTTTACTTTAAAGCCGTTCAATCCTTTCTGTTCTGTCATGCTGGCTTGTCCAGCATCTTTCCTGAAGAAAGATTCCGAACAAGTCGGAATGACAAACGCACATGCGGGAATGATAAGCTATGTATTTTTACTATTATTTTATTTCCGAAACTTTGACATTTGACTTTTGATTTTTGCATTTTTATCGTCTTCTACCATTTCATAATATTGATTTCATCAATGTTTATAGTTGGTTTATTCCTGAACAACGAAATTATAAGGGCCAACCCTATCGCAACTTCTGCGGCAGCGACGGCGATCACAAAAAAAACGAAAATCTGTCCCCTCGCATCCTGCAGGTAATGACTGAAGGCCGCAAAACTGACGTTCACCGCATTAAGCATGATCTCAACAGAAATAAGCATCATGATAATGTTTCGTCTTACAAGAAATCCCGTTACCACGATGCAGAACAGCACTGCGCTCAATACTATGTACCAGCTTAAAGGAACCATTTTAACCTCCGTAACCCGTTATGCGTAATCCGTAATCAGTAAATTTTTCATATCCACACTCATCACGCATTACGCATCACTCATTACGACAATTTTTTCTTAGCCAATACCACCGCGCCGATGATGGCCACCAAAAGTATAAGCGACGCTATCTCAAACGGCAATAGATAATCCGTATATAAAACCTTGCCGATGCTCATCATAGTGCCCTGAGATTGAATAAAATCAACCGAATAAAAATCAAGCTGGGGCAATACAGTGATCTCGCCCAAAAAAAAAAAAAAAAATGAAATAAAGACAGTTCCGATNNNNCCAGGATTGCCCCCGCATATACAATGATCTGTATCGCGGCCAGGAACTCGGCATTCAGGAATAGATATATACCTGCCACATGCAGAAAGAGTATGAGCATCCACATGACGCTGTGCACGGCGTTCCTTCGCGTGATCATGAGTATTGAGCTCAAGACACTCATCACTGCAAGATACGCAAAAAATATCCGGAGCGTTGTCATTGATCCTTCAAGCCTCCTGCCCGGGATGCTGGTTGAAGGCCGAAGTCTGCAGATTTAGGCCTCCAGAATCTTTCAAAGTATTCCCTGCCCTTGGCGCCGGACATGTATTTGTCCCAGTTTGCCAAAAGCATTTCCTTCGTATAATTAAATGCCTCCCTGGTGTAGTCTGAATATTCAAAATGCTCTGTAAGACAAATAGCTCCATAAGGGCACGCCTCTACGCACAAGGCGCAGTAGACACATCTCAACACCTCTATCTCATACCGGTCCACGATCTTCTTATGGTCTTCGCCCTCGCTCGTGTAAACATTTATGCACTTTGAAGGACATATCGCGGCGCAGAGCCCGCATCCGACACATTTCTCCCTGCCTGTCTCAGGATCTCTAACAAGGGCGTGAAGACCCCTGGAACCCGGGAACGGCTCTCTCTTTTCCTTTGGGTACTGCCTTGTGACAGCAGGGGTGAAGAGATGCTTCATGGTAAGCGCCAGCCCCTGAAGGATCTCGATGAAGAGTACTTTTTTAATTAATTGTTTTGTAGTCATAGATAGAATAAAAAAAATTAAAAATCAAACATTAAATATTTTTTTGCCTCCGCAAATAAACTGCGCAGCATCACGTCATTCCGGCTTGTCCGGAATCGTTCCGCGCTTTCAGAAGGATTCCCGACAAGCGGGAATGACAATTTTTTTTACTTTTTACATTTTAATTTTTGCATTTACATTAATTTCACCAACCCCGTTATCACGATATTCACCAGTGTCAATGGGATAAACAGCTTCCAGCCGAGACTCATGAGCTGATCATACCTGTACCTTGGAAGCGTGGCCCTTATCCAGTAATAGAAAAATATCAATGCATAAATTTTCAGCAAAAACCACCCAATCTGGATAAACGTTGCTAACTTTGGGGCGTATGAAATTATTCCGAAGTCAGGCCCTTTCCAGCCGCCCATAAAGCAGATAACAGCCATTGCAGACATGATGAACATGCCGGCATACTCTGCGACAAAGAATAATCCGAACCTTATGCCGCTGTATTCAGTGAAATACCCTGCAACAAGCTCGGTCTCTGCCTCAGGCAGGTCAAATGGCGCCCTGTTCGTCTCTGCGATCGCGGCTATGAGAAATACGACGAAAGAGAGCCACATAAAAGGATTCAGGATAAAAGGATATTTTGCCTGTGCATTTACAATATCAAAGAGGTTTGTGCTGCCTGCACGCATTATCACAGGCACGAGGCTCAGTCCCATTGCGATCTCATAACTGATGATCTGGGCAGAGGACCTCAGGCCGCCGAGGAAAGAATATTTTGAATTTGAGGACCAGCCTGCAAGAATTATTCCGTATGCGCCTACAGAAGACAGCGCCAGGATATAGAGGATCCCGATATTAATGTTAGCTATTGAGAAAGTTCCCCAGAGAGGGATAACGGCAAGAGAAGACAGCGCCGCTATGACGCTGATGACAGGAGCAATAAGGAATATGGGCTTGTCAACAAATGTGGGGATGATGTCTTCCTTAAAAAAGAGTTTTATAAAATCCGCTACTGACTGTAGTATCCCGTGCGGTCCGACCCTCATGGGGCCGAGTCTAGCCTGCATGTGCCCTATGACCTTTCGCTCAAAATATACTGCAAGGGCGACATGGAGCATTGTTATGCCGACAACGATCGCGATGTTTTTTACCGTTCCTAATATTATTGAAATATCCATACGCTCAATAAAATTAAATATCAAAAATTAAATATCAAAAATATGGAAGAAAATGATTTAGAATTAAATAGAAAACTCCTTATTTTTAATTTTTGCATTTTGATTTTTGATTTTCTTTCTTATTGTTTCCTTTCAATTTTCACTTCACACCCTTCTATACCGGGCGCTTTTGTGATCGCATCTATCTTATAGCTCAGGAGATTGTATACTCCCCTGCCCTCAAAATTATTGCCGAGCAATACCCTGTTGTCCTTTATGGAGTCATCTATTGAAATTGAAACGTTGATACTACCCTGGGCTGTTGAGACTTCTACTCTGTCTCCTTCCTTTAACCCGAGCTTCCCGGCATGCGGGGCGCTGATCTTAAGGGCCGGTTCAGGACAGATCTTTCTCAGAGCGGCTGACCTTCTGGAAAGAGTGCCTGAATGGAAAAGGGGTTTTTCAGGGCTGAGGTAGAGATCTGCCTTGTAATCCCTTGTCAGGCCCGCAGTGATAGGGACCTTGTGCAATTCTCCTCTTAATGGCTCGCCATGATAAGGCCAAAGGCAGTCTCCGCTGCTTATTTCTTTATATGTCAGATCCCTGTAAAGGGGAGAAACCTTTGCTATTTCCTCCATGATCTTTTCTGAAGACGCGTAGTCCATGTCATAGCCCATCATGCTCGAGACATCGGCGAGTATCTTCCAGTCTTCCATGACCGTTGATGAGTGCATGGCCTTTTTCAGGAGCTGAACCCTGCGTTCAAGATTTGTATATGTGCCTTCCTTCTCCGCCCACCCCAGCGCGGGCAGGACCACATCCGCAAGTTCTGCAGTCTCGGTCAGAAAGATGTCCTGTACTACGAGAAAGTCAAGGGACTTAAGCGCGTCTTTTATATGAGAACCATTGGGAAGATTAAAGGCCGGATTCTCGCCCATGATGTACAACGCCTTTATATTTTTATTGTTCATGCCTTCTATCATTTCCAGAAGCGTAAGACCGCTATCCTCCGGGATAGAGCCCTTCCACGCGGACTCGAACTTGTGCTTGAAATCGCCTATATCAAGAGGCCTGCCTCCCGGGAGCATATCAGGCACACATCCCATGTCGATAAGCCCCTGCTCATTCGGCTTTTCAGACAGGAGAAAAAGCCTTGCCTCGAGCAGATATGTAAGTGCGGCGATCGCAAAAAGAGACCTGTGACCGTCACTCCGCTGAACCAGGTCCATGCCGAGGACAATGGAAATGGAATTGCCCTCGAGAAGCATCTTCACAAGTTCGTCCATCTCTTTTATCTCTATGCCGGCAGGCTTCTCGATCATCTCTCTCACCATTTTATCTACGGCGGCCTTTTCGCCCCTGACGCCTTTGGCCTTATAGATATTCGTTAAAAGCAGTTCAAGGGTGTCCGCCTCTTTGAAGACAGGCGGCACTACTGCCAGCGTCTTAAACCTCTCAAGTCCTTTTGCATTGCCTATCACAATGACCTTGAGCCCTGATATCATATTTGATGTCACGCCCTGGCCCAAAAGGTCTTCAATATAATTCTGCGCTGCTGCAAATCCGGTCCTTGAAATTGAATCTATATTATTGGTACGGCACGCCATGCGCATGAACTTCTGGAACACGTAATTGTCTTCATTTGTGCATCTTGGAGATGCCATGCCCGCGATGGCCTTGCCTCCATGGGCCTTTTTTATTTCTGTCAGTTTATTTGCAATAAGGTGCAGTGCATCATCCCATGTGCCCTGCTCCAGCTTTCCGTTCTTCCTTATAAGCGGGTTCTTAAGCCTCTCATTGCTCTCTATGAACTCATATCCGAATCTTCCCCTTGAACAGAGAAGCCCCTTGTTCAAACCTTTGCCAAGCCTCGGTATTACACGTTTTATGGAATTGTCCCTCACCTGAACGAACAGGGAACACCCCACCCCGCAATAAGGGCAGATCGTCTCTATCTCCTTATCCACCTGCCACGGCCTGAAGCTGTGGATATACAAACGGCTTAGTATTGCACCTACAGGGCAGACCGTAAGACAGTTACCGCAGTATTCACAATTAAAGGAAGTTGGGGAAAAAGGCTCCATCCTCGAATGGTTACCCCTGCCGACAATGGATATTGCGGACGCTCCCTGAACATTTTCACACATCCTCACGCATCTTGTGCATACAACGCATCTGCCCATATGCCTCGTGAATATCTGGTCTGCGTGACTTTCAGGGACCTGCCTCTTTTCTTCCTTGTATCTGCTGACCGTAGGCCCGTATTTATCAACCAGGTCCTGCAATTCACACTCGCCTGCCTTGTCGCAGTAAGGGCAGTCCAGCGGATGATTTATCAACAGAAGCTCAAGTATTTCACGCCTCACCTTTGAGATCACGTCTGATTCTGTCTTGATGACCATGCCGTCTGCGGCTATCAGAGTGCATGAATTCTGGAGCTTGGGCATTCTTTCGACCTCGACTACGCACAGCCTGCACCCGCCATACGGCTTCAGCAGGTCATGATGGCAGAGGGTAGGTATTTTTATTCCTGCCGTCTTCGCGGCCTCAAGCACTGTCATCTGCTTGTCCAGGTGGACTTCTTTTCCGTTTATTGTTATGGTTATCATAAATAGTTCGTAATACGTAATCCGTAATGCGTAATCCGTTTTATTCTCATCACTCTTTACTCATCACGCATTTCGCATTCTTAATGTGTTCCTCAATCTCGTTTTTAAAATATTTGATCATGCTCATGACCAGGCCTGCGGCGCTGTCTCCAAGAGGACAAAAAGTCCTGCCATAGATAACATCCGCCACTTGCGAAAGCAGTTCTATGTCGCCCTCCCTGCCCTTGCCATGTTCGATCCGTTCAAGGATCTTTCTCAGCCAGTCTGTCCCTTCCCTGCAGGGCGTGCACTTGCCGCATGATTCATGCTCGAAAAACTTCAGCGCCCTGTACGCCACCTTGACCATGCAGACAGATTCATCCATGACTATCACTGCGCCGGAGCCGAGCATACTGCCATGCCTGGGCATAGAGATGAAATCCATCGGACAGTCTGTTTTATCCGCAGGCAATATTGGTGTTGAAATGCCTCCGGGGAATACGGCCTTCAGTTTTTTACCATTTTTAATACCACCCGCATGGTTATAAATTATTTCCTTGAGTGAGGTCCCCATCGGCAGCTCATATACACCGGGTTTCTCAACACAGCCGCTTACACAAAATAATTTAGGGCCTGTGCAGTCCTTTGAGCCGATTTTAGAGTAAGCCTCCCCTCCAACCTGAATTACATAAGGAAGATTTGAAAGCGTCTCCACATTATTTACGATCGTCGGCATGTTCCATGCGCCGAAATTAACAGGGAACGGCGGTTTGGACCGCGGCTGCCCCCTCCTGCCTTCGAGTGATTCGATGAGGGCTGTCTCTTCACCGCAGATATATGCGCCTGCCCCCTGATACACGGTCAGGTGAAATTTTATATTCTTGCCGAGAATATTGTCGCCCAGATAATTTTTCTCATAGGCCTGTTTTATCGCCTTGTTCAGCACATCTTTTGCAAAAGGATATTCGCCTCTGAGATAAATATATCCGTATTCAGCGCCGAGCGCATATCCTGATATTGCCATGCCTTCGATCAGCAGATGAGGATTTTTTTCCAGTAAGGGCCGGTCTTTAAAGGTCCCGGGTTCGCCCTCATCGGCATTGCATACAAGGTACTTGGGGAACTTGGGGTCAGCGGCAGCAAAGCTCCATTTCATTGCAGTCGGAAATCCTGCGCCTCCCCGGCCCCTGAGCCCTGCCTTCTTTGTCTCTTCGATAATATCCTTTGGCTTCAGGGCCAGGGCCTTTGAGAGATTCCTGTATCCGCCGGTCTTGAGATACTCGCTTATCTCTGCTGAATTTGGGTTTTCGATGTTTTTCAGTAATATCGTTTCCATAAAATTCTCTGACTGTCATTCCGCACCTGATGCGGAATCCAGTTCCTTTTCTTTATGAGACCCTGAAACAAGTTCAGGGTGAGACCAAGTCTGGATTCCGGCTTACGACCTGCCGGAATGACAGACTCTTCTTTTGGGTCAATGACACTTAAAAAAAACCTATTTATATTTCCCCAATATCTCCTCTATATTCTTCTCAGTAAGGTTTTCATGAAAATCAGTATTGACCAGCATCGCAGGCGCGGTCCCGCATGCGCCGATGCATTCCATTATCACGAGAGAAAATCTCCCGTCCTGCGTTGTGCCCCCGGGTTCAACGCCATACCTTGCCTTAAGAAGGTCGACCAATTTCTCAGCGCCCAGGATAAGACAGGATACATTCGTACATATCTGAATGAGATTTCGTCCTGCCGGTCTATGCCTGAACATTGAATAAAAAGATGCCGTGCCCCGAACTGCCGCCTCAGGCAGATCAAGGGCTTTTGCAACCGCTGCCATCGCCTCGCTGCTCAGCCAGCCATATTCCTTCTGCGCGATATAAAGCGCCGGAAGCAATGCGCTTCTGACATCAGGATACCGCACCTTGATATCATCGATCTCTTTTAATATAGTTTCGTTAAACATAAATCAAAATAAATTAAATATGTAAATAAGCTCAAAGTTCAAAACTCAAAGCTCAAAACGAATGAGTAAGGAAATTCCATAGTTTTGTGTTTTGACATTTGAGATTTGAGTTCATTATTACCTGTCACATTCTCCCAGAACAATATCCACGCTCCCGATATTCGCGATGACATCAGCGACAAGAGACCCAACACATAGCCTTGGAAGCGCTGATATGTGCACGAAAGACGGGGTCCTTATCCTCATGCGGTAAGGTTTCCCTGTTCCGTCGCTTACAATATGAAAGCCGAGTTCTCCCTTTGGTGTTTCAGTGGCGCAATAAACCTCTCCCTCAGGAGCGGTCTGCGGCCCTTTTGTAACAAGCACGAACTGCCGTATAAGATTTTCCATATCAGAGAGGACCTTATCTTTTGGCGGCAAAGTAAATTTAGGTTCATCAGCCATTATCGCACCGCCTGGAAGATCATTTATGCACTGCCTTATAATGGAGTTTGACTGGCGGAACTCTTCCATTCGCACCCTGTAACGGTCATATACATCCCCATTCCTGCCTTTCGGCACCAGCCAAGCGACTTTATGATAGACCCCATAAGGCTTTGTTTTTCTTATGTCATACGCAACACCAGAACCCCTGAGGGTCGGGCCGCTCAATCCCCAGTTTATGGCCTCTTCGGCTGAGATCACACCTATGCCTTTGGTACGGCGCAGCCATATCCGGTTCTGGTCTATGAGGGTCTCATACTGTTCGACCCTCATTGGGAATTCATCCGTAAATTTATAGACGTCTTCCAGCCATTGGGCATCGGCATCATTTTTTACCCCGCCTATCCTCGTATAACTTACAGTAAGCCTCGCACCGCAGAGCCTTTCAAACAGATCCAATATCTTTTCTCTTTCCCTGAAGCAATAAAGAAAGATCGTCATGGCCCCGATGTCAAGGGCGTGGGTGGCGCCGATGAAGGTACCCGATGTAAGGCGTGCAATGGAGAACGGTTTCTCCGTCAAGCTCCAGCACAAGCTTCATGACACCATGCGTGGCAGGGTGCTGAGGCCCCATGCTCAGAGTCATTTCCCTTGTTGACAGAGGGGCGGTCTCCTGCGCATCTTCGGATTTATGCTTTATATCTTCCATATCATAAATGAAAACTCAAAGCTTAGATCTCAAAACTCAAAACTGTAGAATTATCAATTTAATTTACCGTCCATAGTTTTGAACTTTGATTTTTGCGTTTTGAATTATTCTTTATCTGATCCTCCACTCATCATCATAAGTGTGCAGGTCTTTGACCTCTTCATATCCCTTATATTCCCATCCTGCCGGGCCCTCGAGCGGATAATCTTTCCTTAAAGGATTGCCTTCCCAGTCCTCAGGCATAAGTATACGTCTTAGATCCGGATGCCCCCTGAATACTATGCCGAACATGTCACAGGCCTCTCTCTCGTGCCAGTTAGCACCGCTCCAAACCGGCACAACACTGTCTACAGACGGATCGTTTTCAGGTATCAGGGCCTTAACTCTGATCCTGTGGCCGTGTTTTATTGAATAAAGGTTATACACCACCTCAAACCTGAACTCCCTCCCCTTATGATCAACACCGCACAGGTCTGACAGGAAATCCATGCGGATCTCCGGTGAATCAGACAGGAAACGGCAAATATCAAATATCTTATCCCGTTTAACGCTCACTGATACCTGGTCCCTGAACTGTACGACACTGCTTATCTCGTTCGGGAACCGCTCTCTTATCTTTTCAACTATTTCCAAGGGTTCCATTTTTAATACGTAATGCGTTATGCGTGAAGTGTAATCTGTTTTTTCTCATTACTCATTACGCATCACACTTTACGATTTCACCTCCACGGGCTCCATCTGAAATGTTCCTTCTCCATCTTTTCCTGAAGTCTCAATATCCCGTCCATCAGCGCCTCGGGTCTCGGCGGGCATCCCGGGACATATACATCAACAGGCAGGAAGTCATCGCATCCCTGCACGACTGAATAGGTCCTGAATACACCTCCTGAACAGGCGCAGCTTCCCATGGCCATCACATATCTCGGCTCCGGCATCTGGTCATAGACCTTACGGACTATAGGGGCCATTTTTTTCGTGACGGTCCCGGCAATGATCAGCAGGTCCGACTGCCGGGGTGAGGCGCGGAATACTATCCCGAAGCGATCGAGGTCATAATGGCTGGAGCCTGTAGCCATCATCTCTATAGCACAGCAGG
>JACQXH010000036.1:0-1586 GCA_016208845.1 Nitrospirota bacterium
CCCGGGCCTCAAGAAGCCTCGAGACATATTATAAAAAACTGAATGACAAGGTCGGATATCTTACTCAGGAGCTCGAAAGGAAAAACGCAGAGCTTAATCGGGCAGTACTCGAGCTTAATGAATCAAGAGATTATCTTCAGGCCGTTCTTCAGGGCATAGGCGAGGCCCTGATAGTCACGGACCAGGATGAAAAGATATCAATGATAAACAGGACCGCAGAAGACCTTTTCCGCATTAATGCTTCAGATGCAATGGGCAAGACTTTCAATGAGCTGGATTTTTCAACAGGCAGGCCTGGCAGTTCGGCTAACGTACTTCATATCAAAGGGAAAAGGTACGATATTATAATGTCCAGGTCCACAGTGTTTGGGCCTGAAGGCCTGGTCCGCGGGAATGTGATACTTATCAAGGATATTACGAGGCTCAAGGAACTCGAGCAGCAGCAGGAGAGGAACCAGAGGCTTATATCTATGGGCGAGATGGCCGCAAAGATCGTCCATGAAATAAGGAGCCCTCTGTGCAGCATAGAGCTGTTTTCAACAATGCTTTTAAAAGATCTTGAAGGAACGCCACATGCAGAGATGGCAAGCGGCATATCAACAGGCATAAGCAGTCTCAACAATATACTCACCAATATGCTGTTCTTCGCAAAGACTCAAAAACCATGAGTCCATGAAGATGGTTACCCCTCTTATGGACATAAGAGGGATAAGGACCCATGAGGAAATAGCAGACGAAGTTATAAAAGGAGACCCTGAACTGTTGAAGCAGGTCCTGATGAATATATTTTTGAACGCAGTCCAGGCCATGCCTGACGGAGGCATTTTAAAAACCATAGTGAGCGCCAATTGTGAGTTCATAACGGTCTCTGTCTCTGACGAAGGTGAAGGCATAAGTAAAGAGAGCATTGAGAAGATCTTCGATCCATTTTTCAGCACAAAGGATAAAGGCACAGGGCTCGGGCTTGCTATAGCGAACAAGATAATGCAGTGCCATAACGGATTAATAAAAGTTCATAACAATGACGAAAGGGGCTGTACGTTCTGCCTCTATTTTCCAAAAGGCCAGAACAAATGAATATGAAATCAATACTTGTTGTTGACGATGATCCGCAGATGAGAACGGCCCTGAACGAGGCCATACAGAGGATGGGTTACAGCGTACTGCTCGCAGAGAACGGGCAGGATGCATTAATGAAACTCAATAACGCCTCTGTCTCAATGGTGGTAACAGATATGAAAATGCCAAAGATGGAAGGCATTTCCCTCATAAAAGAGGTGAAGAAGAAGATCGGAAGCCTGCCGATACTGGTAATAACCGGTTTTCCCACAGTTGAAAACGCAGTGGACGCCATGAAAGAAGGCGCCTCTGATTATCTGATCAAGCCTTTCTCTTTTGATGCCCTTACAAGGGCGATAGAATCCCTGACAACTCAGGATCCGGATAACGGCAGGGAAATAATATCAAACAGCGAGAGTGTTAAGAGCCAGTTGAAACTCGCCTCCAAGGTTGCTTTGACTGATATGACGGTCCTTATTTTGGGCGAGAGCGGCACCGGCAAGGAGATACTTGCGAGGCATATCCAT
>JACQXH010000036.1:1646-2411 GCA_016208845.1 Nitrospirota bacterium
TTGCGAGGCATATCCATACATCCAGCGGCAGAAGGAATGAGCCGTTCATTGCAGTGAACTGCGCGGCCATTCCTGAAAATCTACTTGAATCTGAGCTCTTCGGTTTTGAAAAAGGGGCGTTTACAGGCGCATCTGAAAGAAAACCCGGAAAATTCGAGCTGGCGCATAAAGGCACACTGCTACTGGATGAGATCGGAGAGATGTCATCCATGCTTCAGGCAAAACTCCTGAGGGTGTTGCAGGAAAAAGAGATAAACCGTATCGGGGGCAAACAGCCGGTATCTGTTGATGTAAGGGTCATAGCAACGACGAACAGGGACCTGAACAGGGCGATGGCAGAGGGAAAGTTCAGGGAAGACCTCTTCTACAGGCTCAGCGTGTTCCCGCTGCAGCTTTTGCCTCTGAGAGAGAGGGCCGAGGACATACCGGTCCTTGCTGAACACTTTGCCAGAAAATTCTCTCTTAAGCTGAACAAGAATGTGGCCGGTTTTAAAGAGGAAGCAATGGAATTTCTAAAGACAAAGCATTGGAAGGGCAACATCAGGGAATTTGAGAATGCTGTACACAGGGCGGTGCTTCTTGCAAAGGACGAGCTGGTGAGTATTGATGATTTTATGTTTGACGAGGCAGTGCGGGTTGATACTTCTCATAATAAGAAGATCAAAGATATGGAGATGGACATCATATTAAAGACGCTTAAGGATACTAACGGCAACAAGACAAGGACTGCGAAACTGCTGGGCCTGAGCGTCAGGACGATAAGGA
>JACQXH010000036.1:2441-3323 GCA_016208845.1 Nitrospirota bacterium
AAAAATGCGCTGTCAGATAGATGACATAATGAAAAAAGGCACAAAGGGGAAAAGGCACAAAGGCACAAAGAAAGATTTTGACTTAGTGCCTCAGTGCCTCAGTGCCATAGTGCCTTTTGCTGAATTCAGGCACGATTCTTGGAAGGGAACAGGCGGATAGATGGATAAGGGCTTTGGAATTCTGGAGAAAATGATTCGCGTGGCTAACGCAAGGCACGGCGTGCTCACATCAAACCTTGCTAATGCCGATACCCCGGGATACAAAGCAAAGGATATAGATTTCAGGAAGTTCTTCAGCAAGGAACGCATCAAGTTAAAGACAACAGACCCGAAGCATGCAGGCGGCGGCGGTGCGGAGAGTGTGAAGGGACAATTGACCGCTGAGGAGAATCCTTCATGGGGCGACAGGAATAATGTGGAACTCGATACTGAAGTGGCCAAAATGACTGAAAATGCAATGATCCACGAATCAGCTGTACAGATGATGTCTATAAAGATAAGGATGTTCAGGAATGCTATTAGAGGGAGGTAATTAATATGGATCCTTTCGGGGTTTTTAAGGTGAGCGCATCAGCGCTTGAAGCGCAGAGAATGAGGATGAATGTATTAGCTTCCAATATGGCCAATGCGCAGTCCACCAAGACAGAGAACGGCCGGCCTTATGTAAGAAAAGACGTTCTTTTTTCTTCGATGCTTTTAAAGGCCGATACGTCTGAAGGGCTTGAAGGGGTGAAGGTAGTGGATGTTGTTGAAGACAAGACACCCCCGGTAGTGCTTTATGACCCGGGACATCCTGACGCTGACGAAAACGGCTATGTTACCATGCCAAACATTAATGTAATAGAAGAGATGACCAACATGATGATGGCCCTTCGTGTATAC
>JACQXH010000037.1 GCA_016208845.1 Nitrospirota bacterium
CCGCCACGGCGCAATTACTTTTACGTCAGGCTTCAAGGCATAATAAGTCAGCTCGAATCTCACCTGGTCATTACCCTTGCCCGTTGCGCCATGCGCAACTGCGTCCGCCTTTTCCTTTTTTGCTATCTCTATCTGTTTTTTTGCAATGAGCGGCCTTGCGATAGATGTGCCCATAAGATATGTCCCCTCGTAGACCGCATTGGCCCTGAGCATGGGGAACACATATTCCCCCACAAACTCCTCCCTCAGGTCTACTACATAAGCCTTTGATGCGCCTGTTCTTATCGCCTTCTTCTTTACAGCCTGAATATCGTCCTTTTGCCCGAGGTCTGCGCAAAAGGCAATGACCTCACAATGGTAGGTGTCTTTCAGCCATTTAATTATTACAGAGGTATCGAGACCGCCTGAGTATGCAAGAACTATTTTTTTTACTTTCATTTATGGCTCCTTGTATTAAATAAAATAAAAAATTAAATATCAAAAATCAAAATTGAGGAAAATATATTTTAACACCTTAATTTTACATTTTGCTTTTTAATTTTTTATATTTTTCCATAAACATATCACAAAGTTTCTAAAAATGTAAAATGTTATTGATGTATTCCTTTATTTCTGCTAAATTCTCAGAATACTTTATAAAGCGCCATGAGAATTTATCAAACGCTATTCAGGATATAGTATTGAAGCGGATTTTTTTGCTGACAAGTTCAGTCCCGAAGCATCGGGACGAGAATGAGTCGACAATACTATATACTGCATTAATTAAGAATAGTCTGGATTAGAGGAGAAACATTATGAGAAAGAACATCGGCCTTATACTGGTTTTTATTTTTATCGTGCTATTCCTTTACACACTTTCGGCAAAAAAGGTGGTCCCGATCCCTGATGATGCAGTACATTTCGATATGACAGATGAAAAACTATGTCTCGATTGTCATGGGGAGGGGAAGGAAAATCCGCTCAAAAAAAGCCATCCGCCCAAATACCAGTGCCTCAAATGCCACAAGATGAAAAGAACCAAATAGATATCCCTTTTCTTGACAATATGGCAAACTTGAGATATTTTTAAACCAATACAGTAACGGCAAATTTTAATTTTATAAGGAGGCCACATGGAAAAATGGAGATGCACTGTATGCGGTTATGTATATGACCCCAAGGAGGGAGATCCTGAAGGCAATATACCCCCTAACACTGCCTTCGAAAAACTCCCTGATGACTGGGTCTGCCCGGTGTGCGGGGCGCCTAAGGATCAGTTTGAAAAAAAATAGGAAGAAGTTATGGTATCTTCCTATTCTATATTGAAAACAGCCACCTCTTTCATCCCCGGCAGATACTGCCCGACAGGCACGAGTTTTTTCCCTTCATTCACGCAACCTATGATGATAGTCCACAACTGGTTCAGCTCCTTCTTTTCCCTGTCATTCTCGGGAGTCATCTTTAAAAGCGTTCCTTCAAGTTCAATTCTCATTATGACCTCCATATTTTCTAACAAAAAATTGTGTTTTATTGCATCATATGCATTTAATACATCTTTATGAGTATATCAAAGTTTTTAATTAAGTCAAGACACGAAAATACTTGACAATTTTCCTGCCAAAGATAGAATATTAATCACACGAGAAAGAAATGAAACCCTATAGCACAGGGCCGTCTCTGTGTTCTTGTTAGAGAAGGTTTCCGGACAAGCCGGAATGACCTCATGAACCGTCACTCCGACTTGTCCGGAGTCCTTCTTAAGAACAAGATTGAGATAAACAAAAAAGTAGAATAATAAATAGATTACTCAGAGGGCAGATAGGGAGAACGGAATTTCTCTCAAGTTATTGTTTAATATTTTCTCTGTGTTCTCTGTGGTTAATTTTTTTGCAATGTTTAATTAAATCAAAGGAGGAAGACATGAAATTTATGAAACTGGCATTTTGGGCTCTCTTGATCTTTTCGTTCGCCCTGACTCACTCTGCACACGGAGGCACCGCGGCAAAGCTTCTTTACGTTACAAATGCCGGAAACAGTTCTGTCGCTGTCATTGATATCGCAAAAAAAGAGGTGGTCAATACCATCAGGGTCGGCATCTGGCCCGCAGGCATGGCCCTGGATTCTTCTTCAGGCAGGCTCTATGTTGTTAATTCCAATCCCGGTGAGAGCAGTGTTTCAGTTATTGATACGGCAAGTAACTCTGTCGTGGGCAATGTGAAAGTCGGCATCGGCCCGATGAGTATAACGCTCGATACGGCAAATAAGGTCGGATATGTCACTGACTCTGAAAATATTGTGGATGGCAAGAACCTGAGCAAGACCGTGACAGTAATTGACCTTGCAAAAAACACTGTCAAAGAAAAGATAGACGTCGGCACAGGGCCTTTTGACTCGGGTCTGCTCGGCGACAGGCTCTTTGTGAGCAATGCGCCTGACAAGACAATATCGGTCATTGATACAAAGAGCAATAAAGTGGTCGATACAATTAAAGTTGATGAGACACCACTCGGCGTTGCTGTTAATGCCGAGACCAAGAAAGTCTATGTCGCGATTCATGGCTCTGGCTCCATAGCCGTCATTGATGCCTCAACCAATAAAATAGCGGATACAATAAAGATCGGCAAGTCACTGTGGTTCATGGCGATGAATGCCGCTGACAAAAGGGCCTATGTTACCCATAGGGAGGACGGCAGTGTTTCAGTGATCGATACGGCAAGCAACAAGGTGATCGAGACCATAAAGGCCGGCAAAGAGCCTATCGGCATCGCGCTTGACGCCGCGAATAAAAAATTATATGTGGCCGATCATGGAGACATCTCCATCCTGGTCATTGATACTGCAAGCAATAAAGTGGTAGACACCATAAAACTCACCATGACACCGGACAGCCCTTATGCCGGCTCGCCGTGGGGTCTTGTGTTAAATTAATCAAATAACGTCTTAGTAAATTGATTAAATTTTCAATACCCCACAGTCTCTGCTGTGGGGTTTCTTTTTCCCTCCCCCGCCATTTGAATAACATCTTTTTTTTAGTTATCACCAATTATCCCTAATCATTTAAAATTCCCCTTAAAATTAACCTTGCAAATTGAAAGGCTATCTTTCATAATACAAGCATGATAAAAAGAATAATTCAGGATGCCATTGAAATATCTCTCACCAAATATCCGGTTGTCGGCCTCCTCGGCTCGCGTCAGACAGGCAAAACAACACTTGCAAAGATGATTCAAAAAGGCACATCAAAAAAGGTGATATACCTTGATCTTGAGCTGCCTTCCGACCTTAACAAGCTATATGATCCAGAGATGTATTTGAAACAGTATCAAGATAACCTTGTAGTCATTGACGAGATACAGCGAATGCCGTCTCTTTTTCCGGTTATTCGGGCATTGGTCGACAGAAAAAGAATCAGCGGCAGGTTTCTCATTCTCGGATCTGCATCTCCTGATTTGATTAAACACGCGTCCGAAAGTCTTGCAGGAAGAATTATTTACCATGAACTTTCTCCATTTACAATCCATGAGACAGGCAATAAAAACAGCGGGCGGCTTTGGCTGAGGGGGGGCTATCCATTGAGCTATCTTGCCGGAAATGACGAAGACAGCTTTACATGGAGGGAGACATTCATAAAAACATATCTCGAGATGGATATACCACAGATGGGTATACGCGTGCCTTCTGCACAGCTCCGGAGGTTCTGGACCATGATTGCTCATTCCCACGGCAATTTATGGAATGCAAGCCAGATCGCAAACACCCTTGGCATATCGGCGCCGACTGTTAGAAGTTATCTTGATATACTTGAGGAGACTTTTATAATAAGGCAACTGCAGCCGTACCATTTTAATATTAAAAAAAGGCTGACAAAATCACCAAAGGTTTACTTGCGGGATTCCGGGATTCTTCACTCACTATTGAGGATCAGGGAATTTGAAGACCTTATGGGCAATCCATATCTTGGCAGGTCGTGGGAAGGCTTTATTATTGAGCAGATAATAAGTTTGCTGCCTGAAGGATGGTCTTATTTTTTCTACAGGACAAGCGCAGGCGCAGAGATAGATTTGCTTCTTCTTGACAGAAGAAATAAACCGATAGCGATAGAGATTAAACATTCCTCAAGTCCTAAAGCTGAGAGAGGATTCTGGAATGCCTTTGAAGACCTGTCCTGCAAAAAGGGATTTATCATATACCCTGGAGATGAAACATATCCGTCAGGCAAAAATGTCTTTACCCTTTCGGTGAAAGACCTGAATAAAATCACGGACGGCAGCCTTTGATTTTTTCGGCATTATACAGGGATGTTTTCAGAGTAATGTATATTAATCATTAAAATATATATTTTTTTAACATTGCTATTAGGCATCAGGTAGAGAACGAAGGTCTTAATGATGTTTAATTTTTTAATCAAAAAGACTATATTTACCTCTACTAAGACAGACCTATTGCAACTTTAAGTGCGTCATCAAGCTGGAGCAATTTACGGGGAGCAAGCGAACCGACAAAATGCCTTAATGATGTTTTAGGAATGCTGACGAGTTCGTCGCAGTGAATGCTGCTTTCATGTTTCAGCCCTTCCTCGATACCGATTTTCACCTGGGTGGATAACCCATCGTAAGCTGAATAGACCGGGGCGCAAATCACTGTCGAGAATTTTGATTCAATGAGCACCTGGCGGCTGACTATTACGAATACACGGAATTTTTTAGGGTCATAAGAAGTACCTTTGTATACCCGGTAAAACTCGCCCCGTCTCATAAATCCGACTGGCAAGACAAGACGTCTTCAGCTTCTTTATTGAGCTTAACCGCCTTTTTATTGAGGATATCAAGGTCTTTTGAATTTCTTTCTTTTTGTGCCAGTCTATTAACATAATCCCTGACTATTTTTTCAATGAACTCCGACCTGTTTTTCTGTTCGCCAAGCAGTTCATCAATGCTGTTAATTAAGTCTTCTGAAATCGTTATGGATGTCTTTACTTTCATACTACTAATATACTACCTTTATCTTGCCCTGTCAAACCGCCCTGAACTCCCTCTCAGCCTCTTTTATGAGTTCTTCAGGGGCATCTGTGTATTTCGGAGAGAAATGAAAAACTTCTAATCGTGCAACTCCTGCCTCACGCGCGATCCTCCCTGCCTGCTTTGCGGTCAGATGATAACGCTCTCTTGCCCTGTCTTTGTCTTTATCAAGAAAATAAGCTTCGATGTACAGCACATCCGAGCCCTTCGCCAACTTAACTGCCTTAAGAATATTTTCTTCGCTCCCAAGCAGATCGCAGATGTATGATATCTTCTGCCCCGTTGTTATATGTGCTATGTCCTTAATGTCCGCAAAAACAAATTCCCTGCCTTCAATTGAAATCGATTCGCCGAGACTGTTATGTCTTATTGCCTCTTTCAGCTTTCCAAGCCACGGGCCCACCGGCAGGTTCAAGTCACTGAGTTTGGCCTTGTCGATATTTATATGATAATCCTCTTTAATGCTGAATCCAAGACAAGGTATCTGATGGTCCAGCACAGTTGCTGAAACCATAAAAGAAAGATCTTCAAGTAGAATGCCCCCGCGTCAACTTCTGAGACCTCGACTACAGCAGGATACTCTCCGATCAGATTCCACGAATAGCCTCTTAGTTTTCCCTCTATGCGATCGATAATCCCTGCAGGCCCATAAAATCTCAAAGGCCCTTCTTTTTTCAGGCTGGTCCTCAGGATATTATCAAAGCCTATAAAATGATCGATATGGGCGTGCGATATGAAAATATCACTTGTCTTAAGGATATCCCTAGCAGAAAGATTCGTCGTGAAACCTGCATCAAATAATAGCGCCCTGCTCTCCCTGAGCAATCTCACGTAGAGGCATGGATCATCAAAAGGGCCATTAACAAGCCGCGCGTGGAAAGACGGTTTCATAGGGGAATTATAACTTAAATAGTGATATAATAATAACCAATTTCAAAATACAAGTGCTGAAAAAGGCACAAAGGGGCGAAGGCACAAAAAAATATCCCCAACTTAGTGCCTCTGTGCCTCTGTGCCTTTGTGCCTTTATTAATATTTTCCTTTGGAGGTATTGATGCCCGAACTTAGGAAAGATCCTATTGCCGGCCGGTGGGTCATTATATCAGTGGAAAGAGGCAAAAGACCATCTGATTTCGGCATGCGCGTACCGCAAAAAAAAGGCGGCTTCTGCGCTTTTTGCAGGGGTAATGAGCACACGACCCCTCCTGAGATAGCAGCCGTAAGACCTGACGGAAGCCTGCCAAACACCCCGGGCTGGTCCTTAAGGGTTGTGTCCAACAAATTCCCCGCCCTGCGTATTGAGGGGGATTTGAACATATCCGGCGACGGCATATTTGATAAAATGAACGGGATCGGAGCCCATGAGGTCATCATTGAAAGCCCTGATCATAATCTCACGCTTTCGACAATGCCCCTGAAATCTGTAGAAGACGTGCTGTGGGCCTTTTACTACAGGATATTCGAGCTTAAGAAAGACAAGCGGCTGAAATATGTCCTGATCTTCAAGAACGAGGGCGATGATGCAGGCGCATCGCTCGAACACAGCCACACCCAGATCATTGCTCTTCCCATTGTGCCTAAATCAGTTCATGAGGAGATCAACAACTCCATGCATTATTTCAACAACAAAGAGAGATGTATTTTCTGCGATATTATTAAGCATGAAACTGCCAGCAGGATAAGGCTCATTTCTGAGAATGAAAGCTACATCGCCCTGGCCCCTTTTGCCCCGCGGTCGCCCTTTGAGACGTGGATCTTGCCCAAGAGGCACGAGTCATATTTTGCGCCTGACGGAAAATTCCCGCAATTAGCGGAAATGCTGCAGCAGACATTAAAGCAGATAGACAAGGTGCTCAATCTTCCCCCCTACAACATGATGCTTCACATATCACCATTTAAAGATGAGATAAACGAGTATTATCACTGGCACATAGAGATAAAGCCCACCCTTACAAAAACAGCAGGCTTTGAGTGGGGCTCTGGTTTTTATATAAATCCCACTGCTCCTGAAGAGGCGGCGGAATTCATGAGGGAAGCACAGATATGAGAATAAAATTATTAACAGAGGCACAGAGGCACAGAGGCACAAAGGCACAGAGTTGGGGTTCTTTCTTTGTGACTTCGCCCCCTTGTACCTTTGCACCTTCTTCAGCACGTTACATTTTGAATTTATTTCAATGAAAATATTGATTGCCGCTTCAGAAGCAGTCCCATACGTCAAGACAGGCGGTCTTGCAGACGTTACAGGAACGCTTGTCAATGAGTATAAAAAGCTTGGGACAGACGCCGCAATCATTCTTCCTCTCTACAGGAAGATAAAGCGGTCCGCCGGAGCCCTCGGACTTAAATCCACAGGAAAAGAAATATCCGTGTCTCTTGCCGGCCGTCCTGAAAAAGGTATTATATGGGAAAGGAAAACCCCTGAGGGCGCCATCGCTTATTTTATAGAAAATGATAAATGGTACGACAGGGATGAACTGTACGGTACTGCCGGGGGCGACTATCCTGACAATATAGCCCGCTTTTCATTCTTCTGCCGCGCTATATGCGAGACACTGAAGATTCTGGGCCTTTCATTTGACGTCATACACTGCAATGACTGGCAGACCGGACTTATACCTGTATATTTAAAGACTCTCTATAAGAAAGAATTTGCAAAAACCGCAAGCCTGATTACAATCCACAATATCGGCTACCAGGGCCTTTTTGCATCGTCTGATATGCCTTTCACAGGGCTTGGGCCGGATTTGTTCAGCATTGACGGGCTGGAGTTTTACGGCAAGATAAATCTTTTAAAGGGGGGTATTTTATATGCCGATATAATTAATACCGTCAGCAGCAATTATGCGCGGGAAATTCTTACTGAAGAATATGGGTTCGGCCTTCAGGGAGTGCTGGGGAAAAGGATCAAAGACCTGTACGGAATAATAAACGGCATAGATTATCATGAATGGGACCCTGAGAGTGATGCCCTTATCCAAAAAAATTACAGCTTGAAAGACATGTCCGGGAAAGAAGATTGCAGAAAGGCCCTTCAGAAGGCGTGTTCACTTCCTTCAACAAAGGCCATGATTATTGGAATGGTAACAAGGCTCTCTGCTCAAAAAGGCATCGACATAACAGCCAGGGCAATGCAGGGAATTATTAAATCGGGGGCACAGGTAATAATTCTCGGCAAAGGCGATGAGCCTTTTCACAAGATCTTTTTAAATCTCAAGAAGAAATACAGCGATCAGATGTCTGTCACGATCGGCTTTGACGATGCGCTTGCTCACAAAATATACGCCGGCTCCGACGTCTTCCTGATGCCCTCACAATATGAACCATGCGGTCTGGGTCAGCTTATCGCCCTTCGCTATGGTACTATACCCATAGGCAGAAAGACCGGCGGCCTGGCTGATACAATCAATGATTACAGTCACTCCGGTAAAAGCGGCACCGGATTTTTGTTTAACGGCTATTCATCAAATGAACTGCTCGCAGCGGTCAAACGAGCACATGAACTTTTCGGCGAGGACAAGGCATGGATGAAAATTCAGAAAAATGCTATGTCACAGAATTTCTCATGGCAGCGTTCAGCTGAGGAATATCTTCTGCTTTTCCAAAAGGCAGCAGGGAAAATGTATTAACCACAGATGGAGCAGGGAAAAACATTAACAATAAAAAAATAAAAGACTTATTTTATTGTTTGTTTCTGTGAAGTCTTTTATTAAACAACGGTGTTTCTGTTACAGGGTAGAATGAATAATGAGAACACAGAGGACTATATGAAAATAAACGTTTCTTGCACTTTTATAATTCCCCTCTGTGGTCTCTGTGGTTTCCTGAATGCATTATTCAGGTTAATCCCATGATCGAAAAACTGGAGAGTAACAAATTGTCTGAAA
>JACQXH010000038.1 GCA_016208845.1 Nitrospirota bacterium
CTTAAATATACACTTATACGCGCGCCATTCGATGCGGTGGTGCTAACAAAAAATGCCGATGTTGGCGACATAGTGACCCCGCTTGGCGCTGCTGCCAATGCGAAGGCATCTGTTGTCTCAATAGCCGATATGAGCTCCCTGCTCGTAGAGGTAGATGTTTCCGAATCAAATCTTGAGCAGGTGAAACTGGGGCAGCCATGCGAGATACAGCTTGACGCCCTCCATGATATAAGGCTTCGCGGCGCGGTCCATATGATCGTTCCGACCGCTGACAGGTCAAAGGCAACAGTCCTGATAAAGGTTAAATTCCTGGACAAGGACGAACGCATCCTGCCGGAGATGAGCGCCAGGGTCGCATTTCTGCAGCGGCCGGTAGAGCCTGAAGAGAAAAGACCGCGCACTGCTGTCAATCCTGAATCTGTGATAACTCATAACAATAAAAAAACCGTCTATCTGGTCAGGGACAACCGCATAGTAGAAACCATTGTGACCACCGGCGGGCAGATCGGCGACATGATAGAAGTATTGAGCGGAGTAAAGGCAGGTGACAGGATCGTAGCCAGGCCTGCCGACAGACTGAAGGACGGAATGAGGATAAAGATCGCTGAGAAGTAAATGGAAAACAAGCCTCCCATTGTTTCAATAAATAACCTGTTCAAATCTTACCGCAGGGGCCATCAGGTCCTGCCTGTCCTGGAGGATATTAATCTGGATATTGCAGATGGTGAATTCCTGGCATTGATGGGGCCTTCAGGTTCAGGAAAGAGCACTTTATTAAATCTGATAGCAGGCATAGACAAGGCAGACAGCGGGAGCATCTCAGTCGGCGGTATTGATATCACACACCTCTCAGAGACCGAACTTGCTCTTTGGCGCAGCAACAGCATTGGCTTCATCTTCCAGTTTTATAATCTTATACCTGTTCTTACTGCCTTTGAAAATGTTGAGCTCCCTCTTATTCTCACCGGCCTTACAAAAAAAGAGAGGAAGGAGCATGCTGAAGCAACCCTTCAGATCGTAAACCTGACGGACCGGATGGACCATTATCCCGGACAGCTTTCAGGCGGTCAGCAGCAGCGTGTTGCAATAGCCCGCGCTATTGTCACTGATCCCCTCATACTTGTTGCAGATGAACCAACCGGTGACCTGGACCGGGTCTCTGCAAAAGAGATACTGGAATTGATGGAACGCCTTGTTCATGAACTCGGCAAGACCATTATCATGGTAACGCATGACCCGCGTGCCGCTGAAAAGGCACATGTCATCAAACATCTCGACAAAGGCGTTCTAAATAATGTATAACGACATAATTAACCACGGATAAACACTGATACAGGGAGGAAAATAATAAACGAGAAGTGAGAAATGAGAAATGAAAGACAAGAGATTTCCTGCTTCCTATTTCTTATTTTCTATTTCTCATTTTATTCTCTGTGTCTCAGTGACTCAGTGGTTTTAATAAGATGTTTTTCAACCTAATTACTAAAAAGAACTAAATCTTAATAATTTCCTGTATATGCACTTAATAAAACTCATCTTTAAAAATTCTTTCCGGCACAAGCTCCGGACCTTTCTGACGATCCTGGGCATTGCCATTGCGATCCTTGCCTTCGGTCTGTTAAGGACTGTTGTAAGCGCCTGGTACGCCGGGGTTGAGGCCTCTTCTGCCACTCGTCTCGTGACGAGAAACTCCATATCGCTGGTCTTTCCGCTTCCGCTTTCATATAAAGACAAGATACGCCAGATCCCCGGGGTAAAGATAGTGTCTTATGGCAACTGGTTCGGCGGTGTGTATATTGATGAAAAAAATTTCTTTCCCAATTTCACTATCGATCCTAAAAGCTATATTGCATTATATCCGGAAATTGTTCTGCCTGCTGATCAGCAGGCCGCTTTCATACGTGACAGAAAAGGGTTTGTTGCGGGCCGTAAATTAGCTGCCAGATTCGGGTGGAAAATAGGTGATATTGTAACATTGAAAGGTACCATCTTCCCGGGAGACTGGGAGTTTGTTATGAGAGGCATATACAAAGGAAGGGACAAAACAGTTGATGAAACCCAGTTCTTTTTCAGCTGGGACTATCTCAATGAGTCATTAAAAAAGACAATGCCTGCCAGGGCAGACCAGGTAGGTTTTTATATGATAGGCGTTACAAGCCCGTCGGTAGCAGCTGATGTGGCTGCCGCAATAGACAAGACCTTCAAGAACTCATTGGCCGAGACCCTCACCGAGACAGAAAAGGCATTTCAGATGGGTTTTGTCTCCATGAGCGAGGCTATAGTTGTTGCGATCCAGCTCGTGTCGTTTGTGGTAATTATTATCATACTCGCTGTTGTGGCCAATACGATGGCAATGACCGCAAGAGAGAGGTTTGTCGAATATGCGGTATTCAAGACGCTCGGTTTTGGGAAATGGCACATCGCACTGTTAATATTCGGGGAATCGCTTTTCATAACAATGACGGGATGCGTCATAGGGATGATCCTTACCTTCCCTAGCGCAAAGGCCTTTGGCAATGAGATGAGCACATTCTTCCCTATTTTCAATGTATCAACAGAAACCTTATACCTTGATATAGCGGCATCTGTCTTTGTCGGTACCGCATCTGCGGTCATACCTACATGGCGTGCGATAAATATCCGGATCGCCGACGGTTTGAGGCGGATAGGGTAAAGGGAAACCACAGAGGGAAACATTAATAATAAAAAAGGAAAGGGGCATTTTAATCGCTTTGTTCTGGGCACTCTTTTGTGCAAGAAAGAATAATATTACATCATAAAGCGACTTAGCTTATGAGAACACAGAGAACCCTTTGGGAATTAAAGGAATTAACTTATAACAAATTATCTCTGTGCTCTCTGTGGTTAATTGATATATGAAGATACCGTTTTCATACAGTTTCCGTAATCTCTGGACGCGCAGGCTCACCACGATACTTACGGCCTCCGGCATGGCGCTTGTCGTATTTGTATTTGCGTCAATACTCATGCTGGCTGAGGGCCTGCAAAAAACGCTTGTGCAGAGCGGTTCATATGACAATGTGGTTATCATTCGGAAGGCTTCTTCAACAGAAGTGCAGAGCATAGTTGAACGCCTTCAGGCGTCTATTGTAGAAACCCGGCCTGAGGTCGCTATCGGCGCTGATGGAAGGCCCATGATCGCAAAAGAACTGGTTGTGCTGATCAACCTTGCCAAGCGCGGAACCAGCAAGCCTGCACAGGTGGTTATACGGGGGATCGGAGGAAAATCCCTGCTCCTGCGTCCCCAGGTCAGGATCGTTCAGGGAAGAATGCCCCGGCCGGGTTCATCAGAAATAATGGCGGGTCAGAGCATAGCTAAAAGATTCCAGGGCGGCGGCCTTGGGGAAACTCTCCGCTTTGCAACGCGTGATTGGAAAGTAGTAGGGGTATTTGATGCCGGCAATACGAGTTTTGCCTCTGAAATATGGGGTGATGTTGAGCAGATGATGCCTGCGTTCAGAAGGCCGGTATATTCCTCGGTTATATTTAAACTTCGTGATTCCTCTGAATTCGATATGTTTAAGTCGCAGATAGAGAACGATCCGCGTTTTACACTTGAAGCCAGGAGAGAGACAAAATATTATGCTGACCAGTCAGAGATCATTGCAAAATTTCTCCGGATACTCGGCATGTCGCTGACCGTAATATTCTCACTTGGAGCAATTATCGGCGCCATGATAACGATGTATGCCGCAGTAGCCAACCGTACAGGCGAAATAGGCACACTTCGCTCGCTTGGGTTCATGAGAAGCAATATCCTTGCTGCCTTTCTCATGGAATCTCTGCTGCTCGGTTTTGTTGGAGGGTGCGTAGGATTGTTCTTTGCCTCATTTCTTCAGTTTTTCACCATATCGACAATAAACTTTCAGACCTTCTCTGAGCTGGCCTTCAGTTTCACTTTAACCTTTGAGATCATATATAAATCCCTTATATTCTCACAGGTAATGGGTTTTATAGGCGGAGTGCTCCCGGCGGTCAGGGCAGCGCGCATGAATATAGTGGATTCACTAAGAACGGTTTGATAACCTCCCTTTGGGTCTGTGACAAATAAGTTGGTGAAAGCAACTATTCCCCTCTTTGACAAAGTCGATACGACTCGTTTCCGAGAGGGGTCAGGGGAGATTATTCTAATAAGTTGAATTGATTTACCGGGGGAATCCCCCCTCACCCCCCTTTCCAGGGGAGGGATAACTAGCAGAAACAATATAAAAAAAACATATTACCAATAAATTTGTCTCACCCCCCTCCCTTTGTGAAATTTGACTTTTTAAGAGCGTTTATGTTAAAAAATATGCTACTTTAAAATGGAGGCATTTCCATGTACGCAATAATAGAAACAGGCGGAAAGCAGTATAAGGTCTCTGAGGGAGACATAATAAAAATCGAGAAGATCGATAATAAAAAATCCGTTACTTTCAAGAATGTCTTGATGGTCTCGGACAACAATCAGGTCTCCTTTGGCAATCCTTTTATTCCGTCAGCAAAGGTAACTGCAGACGTTATTGGTGATGGGAAAGCAGACAAGGTCCTTATATTTAAAATGAGACCGAGAAAAGGCCACAGAAAACTGCGAGGGTACAGGCAGACGCATACGACAGTAAAAATAAAAAATATTCAAATCACTTAAGAATTCTAAATCACTTTCAATTATCTCTTTTCAGAACAGCTGATTAATCAGGATTTGAAAATTGTCGATTGAGACGCAGAAGTCAGATTATTTTAAGAAAACTTTGGAGGCATGTTATGGCTCATAAAAAAGGAGTAGGAAGTTCAAGAAACGGACGTGACAGCGAGTCCAAGCGGCTCGGAGTAAAAAAATACGGCGGCCAGTTTGTGAAGGCAGGCAATATACTTATCAGGCAGAACGGGACAAAGTTTCATCCCGGATTTAATGTCGGGGTTGGCAGCGACTTTACGCTCTATGCAAAAATAAGCGGTATTGTATCTTTTGAGCAGAAAAGCAAGACAAGACGCCAGATAAGCGTTTATCCTTTGGCTCAGGCCGAAGCGGCGCAGGCTCAGTAAACTATTAACTAAAAAATTAAACAATAATTAAAAGGCTGGTCTTATTCCAGCCTTTTTTGTTCCTGACCCAAAAGCGCGATATATAGTCAGACAGCAGGCAGGCCTGTGGCTTCTTGAAACTAAAGCGTGGCCGTCATCCGAACTCTTGAATACTTTGTCGGGTCCATAAAGCGCATTTGCGACATACGGCTGTGCATCTGCATATCTTATTCCTGTTTCGTTAAAAAACATGGAGAACTCTCTCACTGCATTTCTTTCATTTTCAACGAGTTGATAGAATCCATCGGGCAGCTTGTAAGCTTTATTTAACAAATAATCATGATATGCCCTTTCCTTTGATGGGATGATCAATACACTGAAATTAATATTGTTTTTGTCGGCTTTTTTCTTCATTTCTATGAATAATTTCTTTGTAATTTCAAATACTGTACGCGCTTCAGGTCTTTTCAGGTCTAAATTTTTGCTGATATTAACTACACTGCCAAACATAGTAGGCTGTTTCTCATCGTCGATAATAATTACGTCATTTCCTTTATTTTCTTTTTTAGCGAATTTATACTTGAAATAATCCAGCTTTAATTCTATAGGCTGCCAGATCATATAATCCACGAACGAACCAAGGGCTGTTCTATTAAAGTCCAATTGCACTGTTTTATTATTGTCATATTTCCGGCAAAGCTCAATATCAATATCATTTTCTCGTGCCCACGATTTCAAGTCATAAACATCGATAAGCAACTGACACGTATATTTCATATCGTTTACCAGGAATAAACCTATAATGATGCGCTTCGGATTTAATTTAATAGCTTCGTCCATTAGATAATAATAATGAAAAACACTATAACTTCCTATTCCTAAATTGTATATTGTCTTGTTTGCCATAACCCCAAGTTGAGATGGCCAGGAATATTCTGAGGTCACATTATTGCCATACGTATGAGAATCACCAACCGCGACTATGTCCGCGGATTTTAATGCCTTGGGATTTCTGAAGCCGTTGCTGTCTATGCCCTTTAGTTTTGGATTTATTCTTATTGGAATTTTATCGCTTTTCATTATATTTATATTTGAGGTAAAACCTAATGGATTTATTGGGAATACCGTAAAATATCTTAATCCAAATTCCAGAATGATCAGGCCAAAACAGAAAGAAATAATTAATAAAATAATGTTATATCTCATCTTCCCGCCTAAAATACAGTTTCTTTATGATATTTATGAGCATTATCCATTCGTCTGAAATACTCTTTTTACTTTCAATGAAATTCATGGAGAAGCACCTGTTGAAAACAAAATTAGCTTACCAAATGCACCAGATTTAATCAAAGAATCGCAAAAGAGCATAAGCTATCCAATGTCCGGTTGTCATGTTTGCAGTTCTTCGCCACCTTGTATCCTGTCTCCTGAATCGTGTATCGTTAACTATGCAATTCATAGATGAAGCAAAGGTATATGTGAAAGCGGGAGATGGCGGAAGGGGATGCGTAAGCTTCCGCAGGGAAAAGTATGTCCCCAGGGGCGGGCCAAACGGCGGAGACGGCGGAAGAGGCGGGCACATTATTTTTAAAGCCACCAGAGAGCTCAATACGCTTCTTGATATCAAGTACCAGCAGCAATACAGGGCTGAGCGGGGCCAGCATGGGATGGGGAAAGACATGCACGGGAAAAACGGGAAAGACCTTGTTATCCCCATTCCAGTAGGCACTCTTATAAAAGATCTCGAATCAGAAGAAGTCCTTTGTGATCTTACAGTCGAGGGGCAGGAATTCATTGCTGCAAAAAGCGGCAGAGGCGGATTGGGCAATGCTCATTTTAAAACAGCAACCCGCCAGGCGCCGAAATTTGCCCAGCCGGGAGAACCTGGCGAGGAGAAAAACCTGATACTTGAGCTCAAGCTCCTTGCGGATGTGGGCCTTGTCGGCCTGCCAAATGCAGGCAAGTCCACCCTCATATCTGCCGTATCTTCAGCAAGGCCCAAGATAGCAGATTATCCGTTTACAACGCTCGTGCCATCGCTTGGTGTTGTTAAATACAGGGGATTTAAAAGCTTTGTAATCGCTGATATCCCGGGTCTTATAGAAGGGGCACATAAGGGAGTTGGTCTTGGATTTCAGTTCCTGCGTCACGTGGAAAGGACCTCTATCCTTCTTCATCTTGTGGACGTATCAGAGATGGCCGAAGGAGATCCGGTAAAGAATTTTAAAAAAATCAACAAAGAACTTGCATTGTACAGCCCTGAGCTTATGAAAAAACCAATAGCAGTTGCAGGGACAAAGCTTGATATCAAAGGAGACGGCGAAAGACTTGACAGACTTGCGAAATATTGTGAAGATAATAACTATGATTTTTTCCCTATTTGCGCCGTTACAGGAGTCGGGATAAAAAAACTCGTAGCATATCTCGGAAAGAGGGTGGAGGAACGCAAAAAAGCATACAACAGTAATAGGCAGGAAAATTGAAGAATTGAATTCCCCTGTTTATTTTCTGCTGTCTGCTCTCTGCTGGTATGAAACGCCTCGTTATAAAAATAGGCAGCAATATCCTGGCATCGGCTGAGCATGGGTTGAACACGAAAAGACTTCATGCAATATCAAAAGACATCTCTGATGTTGCTGAGAAAGGTTATGAAACAGTTATCGTCTCTTCGGGCGCGATTGCGGCAGGGCTAAAAAAACTTGGCCTTAGGGAAAAACCCAGGGACATAAACCTGAAGCAGGCCGCGGCTGCTATCGGGCAGTCAAGCCTGATGTGGGCTTATGAGCAGGGCTTTGCTGATTTTGGTAAAAAGGTTGCGCAGGTACTGCTCACAAAGGATGATATAACAAACAGGCTCAGATACATAAATGCCAAGAATACCCTCTTTACCCTGCTGAGCTACGGCGTTATTCCCGTAATCAATGAGAATGACCCAGTTGCTGTTGATGAGATAAAATTCGGGGACAATGACATGCTGGCAGCGCTTGTAGCCGGCCTTGTGGAGGCAGACATGCTTATCATACTTTCTGATGTGGACGGGCTTTATACGAGAGATCCTAAAGATAAGACTGCCGAACTTATAATGAATGTTGACGGGATAACTCCTGACATTGAGAAGCTCGCCGGAGGAACAGGCAGTGCGATCAGCACCGGAGGCATGTATTCAAAGGTCCTTGCCGCCAAACAGGCGACCAGCCACGGCATCCCTGTAGTAATCATGAACGGCAAGAAAAGCGGGCTGCTTATGCGTCTTATTAACGGCGAAAAGGTCGGCACGACTTTTCATCCCGGCAAAGAGCGTCTTTCTTCCAAAAAAGGCTGGATAGCCTATGGATTAAAATCAAAGGGCATGCTTTATCTTGATGACGGCGCGGTAAGGGCGCTGACATCGCAGGGGACAAGCCTTCTGCCCTCGGGTATATCAAAAGTTGAGGGACATTTTGAGATCGGAGATGCAGTAAACTGCATCAGCAAAGAGGGCAGGAAGATAGCTAAAGGCCTGACCAACTACTCTTCAGGCGATATTGAACAGATCAAAGGCAAAAAGACCTCTGAGATCGAAAAGATATTGGGTTACAAATATTCTGATGAGGTGATACACCGGGATAATCTGGTCGTGGTTTGAATCAATAAAAAGTAATTCGGCCCTGCCTGCCGGCAACTAACCACCGATAGAATAATAAAAGAAATTTAGCCACGGATGAACCCGCCTACCGCCTGCCTGCCGGTAGGCAGGGATGGGCAGGCACGGATTAACACAGATCTGCCTATCGGCAGGCACAGATAAACACAAATTAATACAGAAAACATCAGATATCAAATTCCTTTTTTGTAAATCTCCCGCGCTTTTTCAAAAACTTCCATATACTCCTGTTTCCTGAAATCAGGGAACGTATAAGGAAGGATCTGATAGCCCTTGCCGGAATAGACAAGCGTTACCTCTCCGTAGATGCCCTTGCCAAGATAGATCCTGTGGGAAAAGTCCTTTGTTGATGCAAGGACAACCTTTGCAGAATCGAGATATCCGGGGTCCAGGTTTATCCTCCTGCCCCCATTTTCATCCAAATTTTTTTTTTCAAAGGCTATCGTCCTCAATTTAACATCAGGGATAGTCTCAGGATTTATTAATTTCCTGAAAAAAATGAACTGCCTTTTAAGGCCGGCACCCATTTCTTTCTTGTAATAATCAGTGTGGTCCCATTCCCATACAGGACTTTCCATGCTTACAGAACCAAAGACATCCATGAGTTCTTCTTTTGCATGCCCGAACATGGAGATGTCCTGCGATATCATGCCGACAAATAACGTTGCCGGTCTGGGGTTGATTTTTTTATTATTCAGGGCTAATGCGATTTTCTCCATCTCCGTATTATAATCAAAAAAGCCCCTTCTGAAATATTTTTCAGAAAAGGCTTTCTTGGATTTGGTTAAAAAGCTATGTACGGTAACAGGCCGCGGTTATATCTTTTTGCAAATAACGCCTTTAGGTAAAAAGAGGTCATCCATTTTCGGGTGTTCGGAAAAAGACACAGGCCTTATGGCGCCCGTATCTGCGCCGCTTGCCATAAGCGCTTTAACAATTTCTGAGTGTCCCTGAGAGGAGGCATATGTTGCGGCTGTTTTTCTGTTTGCGTCTATTGCATTGACGTCAGCCCCGTCTGCCAAAAGAGCTTTTACTATCTCATTGCGTCCTGACCATGCCGCAGCTATAAGGGCGGTCTCTCCGTTAGAGTCTTTGGCGTTGACATCAGCGCCGCTTGCCAGCAGGGCATTAACTGTCTCAGTATGGCCTTTAAGCGAAGCAAACATTAAAGCTGTCATGCCTGCGCAGTTTTTCTCGTCTATATTGGCGCCGCTGGCCAAAAGTATCTTCATTATCTCGGTCAGGCCTGCCAGCGCAGATGTTATCAGGGCAGTCCCTCCGTTAAAATCCTTTATATTGACATCAGCACCGCTTGCCAAAAGGGTCCTTACGGTTTCAGCATCGCCTCCGACTGACGCCTCGATCAGGGCCGTTCCCCCGTTTAAATCCTTTGCATTAACATTC
>JACQXH010000062.1 GCA_016208845.1 Nitrospirota bacterium
AGGCATACGAAGTATCTTTAATTACAATGCCAGCATTGTTCCCTGTGAAGACATTGTTTATAATTTTCCCTGGGTTGAAGGACTGATTTTCCACGCAATAAACACGAATGCCTGCACAGGGCTGCGGGTAATAATCTGCACTTTTAGGATCGTTGTCATAACCTCCATCCTGACAGGGAGCGGCACCATTGGCGCCTGTTATTGTAAATCCAGATATAGTTATGCCATCAAGCCAGGCCCTCAGATATATGGTGTTCTTTTTCGAACCTGCCGGAGCTTGAATGATTGCGTTCTTGGAAGGATTAAGAGGATCAGAGGTGTTCTGGGTATAAGATCTAAGGGTTAAATTAAACCAATCGTGTCCTTGGAATTCAAAAGCTACAATAGAAACATTCTCATTATAAAGTCCGGGGCATACGATAATAGTATCTCCTGGCTGATATTCATTATTGTTAAAAGTTGTCATATCAACGGCAGCCTGAATGGAATTATGATAAGTATCACCTATTTTGCACGGTGACGCGCCTGATTTGTAAACTATGCGGGTTGCTGCATCAGCGCTCCACTCATACAAAAACAGCAGACTGAAAATCACGACTATCAGAATTAAGTTTTTTTTCATGATTTCTCCTTGTGAAATGAATTATTGCCGGGGGTGAAAATGTCAAATTTATGAAGCAGGATACAAAAAAAAGAATCAAAACAGCAGAATATAGATTGCAGAGTACAGATTGACGCATAACATGTTGTTAAACGCATCAAAAAAGTCCTTCCCCTCAATATGAATGTATTTATACAAGAAGAAAATATAAGTGTAATGTGACTTTACCATAATAAAAAAAGGGGTGTCAAGTCTTTTTTTATCAACTAACTGTAGTGCGTTGCAGTTTTTTACGAAAGGCAAAGGCCGTAAGGGGTTGATTTCTGCGTATTACTATGGATATTGCTTATGCGCCATCGGCTAAATACCTTTATTTTTCAGATGGATTACCCGCACCATAATATCACCAAAACCGGGCATGCCGGTAAAACCCGATATATTTGCCGGATCAAAAAGGTCGTTAATGTTGGGGGTATATTCTGATGTATTATGAACAAAACCGATGCCGGATGACCTATGCCCTCCGGGGCCGAATGCGGTCTTGATAACACCCGGAATTACCTCATCTGTCACGTAAACCTTTCCTTTGACCGACTTCCTGAAAGGCGTCTCAAGCATAACAAGGTCGCCTGTTTCTATTCCGATACGCTCCGCATCAGCCCTGTTGAACGCAAAGACAGGGATTGAAACGCTGCCCGTATTGAATATTGTCTGTTTGCCAGCCGGTATGCCATATTTATTAGGCATATTTTCTAAATCCGGCATGTGGTATCTGAAATCATTATTTAAAGGCTTCATGCACTCGGTCTCTGTCTCGGCAAGATAAGGGCAGACTGCCGTCATTGTCATTGCATGATGCACCCTGCCAGTTATGAGCTGGAATGGATATTCTCTTTTTAGATCACTGAATAAAGTGTTCTGCGGATTCCATCTGCACCCTGACCAGTAAAAAGTGGTGGGATAATCTGTTCCAAATTTGCTGTTAAGCCCTGCAAGATAGCTGAAAGCAAACTCAAATCTTTTTGAACTTGTTGCCGGATAGATCCCTGACGGCGAACCGTCTGATCTTTTGTATCTGAAATAACCCGCAGGCCACACCGCAACACCATGATGCTGTCTCAGCCATTCTACTGTAAGGCGTTCACCCTTTTTTATTATCTTTCCATCAAGCACTGCCCCCGGATCATCCGGGGTGCCGATTATAAGTGAGCCCTCCGGCAGATCAGGATATGGAAGGGGCTTGCCTGTGTTGCAAAAACCGGGCGTCTCAGCGATTATCTCATTTATAAAATCTTCTTCGTTCTTATATCGCAAGCTGAAATCATCCAGTCTGATATCAGGATCGCCATTTTTTATAAGCGCGTCAGAAAAAGACATCATGATCTCAAAAGGCGTTTTAGATTCATAAAGCGGTTTGATTGCCTGATCCCTTATAGCAATCTCAGGGCTCATCGTATATACGTCGCTCAAGCCCATCCTCTCAAGAAAACCGCCCCTGACCCCTGCCCTTTGCCCCTCGGAAACGAGTCGTATCGACTTGCCCCTTGTTTCATACTTAGCGCCTCTGTCCAGTCCGGTGTACTGCCCGCTGTCATAACAGGATTCCCCGCCCTCGTGATAAAGGCCTTCACCGGATAGTGATGGCCTTTAAAAGGCCCGTGTTTTAATTTAATGCCTTCCCTGATCTTAGATGGAAGATCCGCTAATACGCCTTTCCATGCCGAGGGATAATCTCCATATAGATCCTTATTTAGTTCTGAGAGTTTGCCGCTTGCCGTCCTGCCGTTTATGTCCCTGACAACTGTCTTTTCAAGAAATTCCTTCCCGATGGTCTTATTCCCCCTTTTAACTTTCTGGGTCTCTATGAATACGAGTCCCCCGGGCCTGTCCACATTGCCTGTCACCAGGCAAAGCGCGGTCATAAGGATCGAGGTAACATCACCGTTTGTGTGATGGGCTGCTCCGTGCATGCCCATTTCAATTGCGGCCGGTTTTGTAATGCCGAATAAATGGGCAACTTTTTTTATGTCCTCTCCATGCAATCCGGTTTTTTCTTCTGCCCACTCAAGACTGAAATACGATAGGTTATTAGATGGATCGATCTTTCTTGTGTATGCCAAGAACGCTTCTTTAAATTCCTTCCATCCCAAAGTGTATTTGGAAATAAAACCATGGTCTATGTATTGCTTGCCAGACGAGTCATATTTAATGATGTAATAGAGCATGGCAGCCAGCAGCTCTGCGTCTGTTCCCGGCCTTATCGCAAGCCATATGTCTGCATGTGCCGCAGAATTTGTATGCGCCGGGTCCACAACAATATAGATACAGCCATTTTCCTCTCTCGCAGCAGGGATGCCATATGACATATAATTGAACCGCGTGGCAACTAAAGGATTAGCCCCCAGGTTAATAAGCAGTTTTATATCATGCCCGGTCTTCAGATGCATCTCACCTGCATTGTTTCGGATCAAGACAGGCCTCTGAACATCCGGGAGGGGCCTCTCATCTCCAAGCATAAGGCCCTGGCCCCACCTGCGGTTTGAATCACAGATACTTCCATGGTTGTAAATATTAGGAGTGCCGAATATGTGAAACAGCCTGTAATAAGCCTCCCTGTCTGTGACATCACCGCAGTCCAAAAATACTGACTCAGGTCCAAAATCTTTTTTTATTTTTATCAATTTCCTTGAGATATGATCACATGCCTCTTCCCATGTCACAGGCCTCCATTTATCTTCGCCCCTCTGTCCTGTCCGGATCAACGGCGTTTTGATCCTGTGCGGAGAATATGTCAATTGAAGGCCTGACGCGCCCTTTGCGCAGAAGGCCCCGTTATTTATGAGAGTGTGAGGATTGCCATATATCTTTTTTGCGATCCCGTCTTCAACAAGCACTGAAATGCCGCACTCGGACGGGCACATGGCATCAGAGGTATAAACGATCTTTGACTTTGGATTATCCGGAGCTGAAAAGGATTTTTCATCAACAAAGACCCTCTGTGTCGAATGTGCTTCGCCCGGAATTCCATGGTCCCTCAATGGACTATCCAGCACATCGCCTTTGTACAAATAAAAAACCGAGGGGTTTGTTTTGAAATCAGGATTAAGGGCCTTTATCTTTTCTTTCTTCAGGACCATCGCTATATCGCTCTTTTCATCATTGATGTCACCAAATGTAATAGCCTTTCCCATACAGCTTGAAACACAGACAGGAAACAACCCTTTCAAAATTCTCCTTTCATAGCAAAAGTCACACTTCTCAGCCTGTCCGTTTATGGGGATTATCTCAATTGCATTGTATGGGCATTTTTCATGACATAAGCCGCACCCTGTGCAGTCGGCATTATTTATTATCACAATGCCGTCCTGATTTTTATAAAGGGCCTTTTCTTCGCAAACTTCAATGCAGGGGGCATTATCGCAGTGATTGCACAGCCGCGGCAAAAAGAACTTTTCAATATGAGGATATTCTCCGGATCTGTATGTTTCGACCCTGCAGCGGAAGGTCCCGAACGGGATATCGTATTCAGCCTTGCACGTTACCTGACAGGCATAACACCCTACGCAGCGGTTAAGATCGATCAGCATTCCGTATCTTTTTTGCTTTTCAGGCATCGCTTTAATTTAACCGAACAGGCACATAAAAATACATGCCTGGCCTGTGGAATACATTCAGGGAACCACAGAGAACACAGAGGCACAGAGGGGAAAAACAAAATGAGTCTTTATTCTTATTATGGTCCATTCGTAAAAAAAGTAAAAAACATGTAGATCTGCCCGAGGCGGATCAATAATCACTGGGGTGCGTACCCCTGCCGGCAGGCAGGGGCACGCAGGGACACAAAGGCACGGAGAAAGATGAAAATAATAAATTCCATGTTATTATTAGTTTTCTCTGTGTCTCAGTGACTCAGTGGTTTTATTTGGTGAAATGAGATTTGCGGCAGCAGGTTTTACTCTACCCGGCGGAGCCTAAATATTTCTTAAGTTCTTTCTTCCAGTTAGGCAGTTCCATTTTCAAGGTAAGCCGTGTCATCTCAGTATCAAGTACAGAGAACATCGGCCTTCTTGCAGGTCTTGGATACTCATCTGTAATGATGGGAATTACTGTAGCATCAATTTTGGAAAGTGAGATAATTTCCCGGGCAAAATCAAACCAGCTTATGCCGCCCTCTGATTCATCAGTTATGTGATATATACCAAATGCGCCGCTTTCGATCAGTCTTTTCAGCCCTCTTGCCAGAGTAACTGTAGATGTCGGAGAACCTTTCTGGTCCTTAACTATCCTTAAGGAGGGCCTGTCCTTTGCCAATTTCAGTATTGTAGAAACAAAATTTCCGCCCCCCTGCCCATAAAGCCAGCTCGTCCTTACGATATAAAATTTATCCAGGACCCACTGGACATATTTTTCTCCTGCTAATTTTGATGCGCCATAAGTATTGACCGGTTTTGTGTTATCAAACGGACTGTAGGGCCTGCCCTTTTCACCGTCAAAGACATAATCCGTGCTCACATGACAGAGGGGGATCGAATTATCTGCACATCCAATTGCAAGGTTCTGGACGCCTATGCCGTTTACAATAAAGGCCGTTTCTCTTTCTTCCTCTGCCTTGTCAACCTTGGTATAGGCAGCGCAGTTTATTACTATTCCCGGCGCAATGCCCCTGATGGCTTTGTTCACTGAATCCATATTCGTGATATCAAGTTCCTGGTGTGACAGCGGAATTACATCATGACCTTCCCTGAGAATAGGTATAAGGGAATGCGCCAGCATGCCTTTTGAGCCTGTTACAAGTACTTTCATAATTTCTTAAGTCCCCTAATGCTTCTTTAGTTCTTTCTTATTTCAAGTGGGTAGATTCCACGCAACTAATTTTACCTCTGTAACTCCCCTCCTAAAATAGGAGGGGAGCTATGAGGACGAATTATTCTACCCACTCAATATGGGAAAGAACCTGATTTCTTATGATTCACCCGGTTATGACTTCTCCCAGAACCCCTTGCTTTCTGCTGCAAGCCTTTCTTTGAGCGGTTTCCACCACCACTCGTTTCCCTTATACCACTGAACGGTCCTTTTAATGCCTTCCTCCACTTTTACTGACGGCCTCCATTTAAGCCTGCTCTCTATTTTTGAATTATCAAGTGCATATCTGTAATCATGGCCCGGCCTGTCCTGAACATATTTTATATGGCTTCTGTCCTTTCCGAGCAATTCAAGGATCATCCCCGCAATCTCAATGTTCTTTCTTTCTCCATTGCCGCCGACATTATATGCCTCTCCTGTCTCACCATTATGCAATATAACATCTATAGCCGTACAGCAATCATCAACAAAAAGCCAGTCCCGGATATTCTCACCCTTCCCGTATACCGGGACAGGTTTGTCCTGCAGAAGATTCGTGATCATCAGGGGAATAAACTTTTCCGGGAACTGAAAGGGCCCGTAGTTATTTGACGGACGGATAATTATTGAAGGAATTTTATATGTCTCATGATAGGCCCTGACCAGCATGTCTCCGGACGCCTTTGATGCCGAATACGGTGAATTGGGCCTCAGAGGCGTGTCCTCGGTGAACTTGCCGTCATTTCCCAGCTCTCCGTATATTTCATCAGTAGATATGTGAATAAATTTCTTTATCGGGGTCGTCCTTGCTGCCTCGAGAAGCACATAAGTTCCGATCACATTTGTCATAAGAAAAGGCTGGGCATCGGCTATGGACCTGTCCACATGGCTTTCAGCAGCAAAATTCACTACGCAATCTGCTTCCCTCATAAGATCCCTGACAGACGAAGAATCTTCAATGCGTCCATATATGAAACTGTAGCCCTGCTTATCTTTAATATCTTTCAGATTTTCGGTGTTGCCGGCATAAGTCAATGCATCGAGGTTCGTTATCTCATAATCGGGATATTTATTGACAATGTGCCTGATGAAATTTGAACCTATGAACCCGCAACCGCCTGTTATAAGTAGTCTCATTATTTTATTTTACCTAAATAGAGTCTGTTTATAAACTCCGGTTTTGCTGTCATTCCGGCTTGTCCGGAATCGTTCCTTTATAAGTAAAAAAGAGGGATTCCCGACAAGCGGGAATGACGTTTTTATGGTTAATAAACATTAAATTACGAGAACATGAACAATCAATATGTATACAAGATTTACCGGACACTACTGCTTTGAGCTATTAAAATTAATTTCTACATATTGCATCTTGGGCCTTAAACCTTAAACGGACTTTCTGGATCATCTTCATACCTTACCTCATCAACCTTTTCCTTTTTGCCCCGGCCCGCATATAATCTGTCAGGGAAATTCAGGACCATTGCATCTTCCTGCCCCATGTTTTTATATGCATGCACGATGCCGGGCGGTACGATCACAATGAGCCTGTCCGTATTCTCTATAATTTGTTTATTATTGTACGTGGGGGAACCCTTTCTATTATCCCATAAATAAAGATTAAAATTACCTAAAAAACAGAAATAGTCTGTCTGTTCAATATGCTCATGAGGGCCGCGCGCAACAGAGGGCTTTGTTACTGATATATAGCTCATCACAGGGTCAAAACCATGTTTAAGATTGTTATCTTCCCTGAACAGCTCCATCAGCCAGCCCCTGCTGTCAGAGAACAGCTCCAGTTTTTTTATTATGATGCCGTCTATCTCACCGTTAGTGAACATATCAGACCTCTATGGTCGAGTCATCCCCAACCATAAGGCGCAGTGCCTTGTGACGGACGCTGTTTTTCATGACTTTAGTGTTTTTGCCAATAAGGCTGTCTTCAAGCCGTTCTACCCCTGATATAAAAGCATTGTTCAAAATAACCGAGTGTTCCATGGAAGAACCATTGACCGTAACATTATCTCCAACGCTGGTAAAAGGTCCTATATAAGAATCCTTTATCTTTGAGCCATTCCCGATAATAACCGGGCCTCTTATCACGCTGTTTGAAACTGCCGCTGTCTTTTCGATCCTGACCCTTCCGCTGATCTGACTTTTACTGTCAACCTTGCCCCTGATATCTCTCTGAATATATTCATCAAGCACTACGGTATTCGCCTTAAGGATATCATCCTTTTTGCCTGTATCAAGCCACCAGCCCTCAAGTATCTCGCTCTTTACTGTATGTCCCATTTTTATCAGTTCCTGTATGGCGTCAGTGATCTCAAGCTCTCCCCTGAAAGAAGGTTTAATCCTTGCAATTGCATCATGGATCTTTGAAGTAAATACATAAACCCCTACGAGCGCAAGATTTGAAGGAGGATTCACAGGCTTTTCTATGAGTTCAACTATATTGCCCTTTTTATTGAGCCGTGCCACACCGAACTGGCCCGGATTATCTACTTCCTTTAAAAATATCAACGCATCAGATGATTCCTTATTGAATTTTTTGAGCGCATCTTTGACCCCGTAACTCAACAGATTATCACCAAGATACATTATGAAATTATCTTTTCCAAGAAATTTTTTCGCAGTGCTCACCGCATGAGCAAGGCCTGACGGTTCAGCCTGAAGAATATACTTTATCCTGACACCCCATTGTCTTCCATCAGCCACATAACTCTTTACATCATCGCCGGTATCAGGCGATATAATCACCCCAATATCTTTGATTCCTGCCTTTGCGATATGTTCTATTACATAACCAAGGATTGGTTTGTTCGCTACAGGAACGAGCTGTTTCGCGGTAGTATGCGTGAGAGGCCTTAACCGCGTTCCCTTGCCGCCTGATAGAATTAATGCTTTCATTTCCTGTTTATTATAC
>JACQXH010000063.1 GCA_016208845.1 Nitrospirota bacterium
TAAACGGCGCTCAGATTAAAATAAGGCGATAAAAATTTCGGGTTGGCATCAATTGCGTTCTGAAAGGATCTTAACGCGGAGTCCATGTCTTTTTTCCCTATGTATGCCATGCCCATGCTGTTATAAAGAACAGAGTCATTGGGCTTTTCCCTGATACCCTGCTCTAAAGTATGAATCGCCTCATCATATTCACTGTTCTTTATATAGTATTGGGCAAGGACAATCCTTGTATTAAGGGCTTCGGGGTTGACTTTCACGGCCGCCTGAAACTCTGTCTCTGCTTTGTCAGAACGGCCTGAATACAGATCAAACATTCCCTTTTTAATATGCGCCTCAACAAGCTTTGGATTAAGTTCTATGGCCTTATCAAATTCTTCCATTGCCAGATCGTTCTTTCCTGCCTGCAGATAAGCGCTTCCGAGTATGTTATGGGCGAATGAATTTTTGTCATCGAGTTCAAGGGCCTTCTGCGCCTGTACCATGGCCGCATCTGCCCTGCCCTTCAGGATATGTGCATGTGCGAGAAGCAGGCGGGGAATGACTAAATTGGGCATCGCATCAACTACTATCTGGAACTCGCTTGCTGCCTGTTCCATGTTCGCCTTTTGCAAATGGCAGAGCCCGAGATAATAATGAGCTCCTGTGATATTCGACTTGGTCACTGCGTTCTGCAGGCTGGTCATTGCTTCATTTACATTGTTCTTTTCATAATAGACCAGCCCCCTGAGATAATAGCCTTCCGCTCTTTTGGGGTACGCCGCGATCAGTTTCTCGGCAATGGCCTGGGCCTTATCCAGTTCTTTCTTCCTGATATGTATAAGGCCGCGGCTTAACTGGGCAATCGAGTCCTTTGGATTTGTTTCCAATATTTTCTGGTATGCACGCGCAGCCTCATCAATGCTTTTTTCACTTGTTTTTAAATTTGCAAGAAGATACAATGCCTCTCGATTACTGCTGTCGGCTTTCAGAATTTCATCCACAATGACTTCTGCACGATCATTATTGCCTTCACGATGAAAGATCCGCGCCAGTAATATTCTGGCAGATGTTCTGTCCGGTGAAAGCTCAAGTGCCTTATACAACAATTCCTTTGACTTTTCATATTCTCCCTTACGGGCATAGGCCCCGGCCGACAGTTCATAGATCTCCGGGTTATCCTGGTTTTTCTGCATGGCTATGCTTATTTCTTTTATTGCCTCATCAGCCTTGCCCATCATGACATATGTCTTGGCAAGCACAATATGGGCATCGTCATAAGAAGGATTCAGCCTTAGCACTTTTTGCAGCTCTTTTTCCGCGGAATCGTACTTGCCCTGGACTATATATGCCAGCGAAAGCTGATACCTTGCTTCAAAATAATTCTGGTCCCTCTCGATGGCATTCTTGAATGCAATGATCGCTCCGTTAGGATTGCCCTTTTTCATAAAATCAAGGCCGCTTTTAAAATATTCTGTCTTGCTAAGATCCCGGGAACAGCCTGCTAACATAAAGATAAACAGGCAGACTGACAGCAGTGATTTACGCAATGATATTCCCCCCTTTTAAATTCAAATAACCATGTACAATGCCACGGACCAAATATTTAAATCTCTGAAAGTCTACCGGCTTCACCATGCAGACCGAGTAATCAAAATTCTTCATCATTTCAATGAGGTCATTGTTTATTTCATCAGACAGGATGATCACAGGAATTTCCTTGACACGCTGTGATGTGAGGACCGTCATTCCATATGGATAACTTGCTACAATAAGAGAGGCCCCATTCATGGAAATGCAGTCCATGGCAGCAGCACCGGACATAGCCATTTCAGTCTGATGTCCGTCGTCAGCAAGCATGGCCGAACAGACCTTGGAAAAACCATCTTCATCAAGAATGACTATTTTTTTACCGGACGGCATAGAGGGCTTAGTTTTGCAATAAGGATGCCAGGGCATATCCAGTATGAATTCATCAGAATATTTTTTCATGGCATATTGTCGTAACTTGCGGAAATATCGAAACAATTATATGTTATTATCCTGACCTTCTATGATTTTAGCGGATATCTCACATATATTGTAAAACCAAATAAGTGTTTCCTATTGGTACAGTTAAAATCGGGGCTTATTAAAAATGCAGCCAAAAACCATACAACTGAAGGACTGTAAATAAAATGTACCACTTGGGTACAGGATCATATAAAGAACAAATACAGTCAAGAAAATAATTCAAAAGTTGCTCTCACTCAGAATCGGTGTCGGTATTTTTGTCTTTATGCCCCATTAATCTGCATTATGAGTCGGATTTATTTACATGGGCAATGATAATCACTTACAGTTTCACATTAAATCAAACGGTTGCATCATGGCATATAATTTGCTTATTTATATTCATCTTTAATTCAAAAGAGAGGAAAATATGAAAAAAATACTGTTAACTTTAATTATGATCATCGGAACCTTTACTTACGGCTGGGCAACCCCTTATTCATTCACAGGCAGCCTGAGCGATTCCAGCGGTTTGTTTGCAACAAATGGTAATTTCGGAAAAGCCGGCATACATGGCTGGAGCCCATCATCTGTGCTGACCTGGAGCGTTGATAACACTACTAATCCGGGCCTTTGGACATATGCTTATACATTCAATGTAGATGAACACGGGATCAGCCACGTATTGATCGAGGTATCAGATGATAATACATCAACCGATATCAATGAAGCCTTTACATCTGCAAACATATTTTCAGGTACTACATCAAATAGCGGCATCAATCATTATTCAAATACATCAGGCAATGCATATCCTTTTTTGCCTTCTGAACTGCATGCAATTAAATGGGATACAGACGGGGTACTGAGCTTCGCATGGACCATTGTAACCGACAGAATGCCGATGTGGGGCGATTTCTACGCAGTGGACGGCAAGAAACCCGGCAGCGAAATATATGCCTACAATCTGGGATTCGGAGATGATTTTGCCTTTGTTCTTGCTAATCCATCAAACCCCGGGAACAAGGTGCTTGTCCCTGATTCTCATGCCGGAGATGATGGAGGCGAGTGTACTGATTGTACGCAACAGACCGTTCCTGAACCGGGCACGATCATATTGCTTGGCAGCGGGCTTTTAGGCTTAGGTTTATACAGAAAAAAGAACTAAATTAAATAAGAAAACGGCAGTTAGCCTTGCCTGCAGGGCTAACTGCCGTTTTTAGTTTTATCACATCTTATTCCCTATCATTTGAGCCTCTTGCAAAAGTATCGTGGAAATCGTTTTTGCCGTCATACCCGCGAAGGCGGGTATCCAGAAGTCTTTGATTTTAAAGAATACTGGATCCCCGATAAAGACCTCGGGAATGACGAATAAAGACTTTTGCAAGAGCCTCATTTAAATACATTTACTGAATTGGTCCCGAAATTCCCTGCTCCGTCAAACGCCTTTAACAATATAACCCACATTGTCAGAAGCAGCGGCCTTGATACGCACTCTTTTGCTTACATAAGTATTATTCTGCGGAGAGATTATAGTAATAGCGGGTTTGACCGTATCCTGTGAGTTGGCATTGCTGACGTTCACGGTAACAGTGGCTGACTGCCCTGTATTACCAGCTGCATCATATGCACGAACCGTAAGATTATAGTAGCCCGGGTAGAGGCCTGAGGTGTTCCACAGTAAACCGAACGGCCCGGCTGAATCTGTGGCCTTAAGTGCACCATTTACATAAAGTTCCACTCTTGAGACACCGGTATTATCCGCAGCAGTGACATTAACTGTTACTGAACCGATAACAGTTGAGCCGCCGGCAGGCGAGGTTATTGATGCGGTCGGTGGTGTTACATCAGGGGCCGGCACAGAATTGAATGCCGCCAGAACGCTTTTATAAACATTAATTCTTCCAAAACCAAAATAAGGATCAAACCCTGCGGCGCCCAGATCATCAGCACTTTTTTTGATAATATCCACTACCTGAGAATTAGTAAGCGCCGGATTTGCTGATATGACCAGCGCCCCGAGCCCTGCTGCTATGGGAGAAGAAAATGAGGTCCCGCTCACATATGAATAACCGCCGCCGTTAGATGTTGTCAATATGGAAACCCCGGGGGCTGAGATGTCGACCCAGCTTCCAAAGTTGGAAAAACTTGCGCGGGAATCATCCGACGCCGTAGCCGAGACCGCCACTACATTACTGCATGCTGCAGGATAATACGGGGTGTTCGTAGAGCTGTTGCCTGCAGCCGCAAAGATAACAGCGCCCTTATTCCATGCATAATTCACCGCATTCTGGAGAGTAGATGAACTGCTTGTGCCGGCGAGGCTTAAACTGATTATTCTAACGCCCCGGTCCGCCGCATACATGATGGCATTGGCCATATCATAATAAGTCGCAGAACCACTCGAATTCACCACTAATAAGGGCATTACAGTGTTCTGCCACGACACTCCCGAAACACCGATATAATTATTGGACATCGCCGCTGCTGACCCTGCCACTGCCGTGCCATGGCCCATCAGATCGTGAGTATCAGTATTTGCCCCGAGGAAATTATAGCCCTGAACAAGCTTGCCTGCCAGGTCAGGATGTGCCGGATCAGCGCCCGAGTCTCTGATAGCGATCGGTACGGCAGCAGACCCTGTACTGAGGTCCCATCCCGCAGAAGCGGATATCTTCTGCAGATGCCATTGCCAGAGATGCCATTACCTTTTCCAATTCCTGCGACTTGACCCTTATGCGCCTGATCCGCATCTTGGGTATCTCTCCTTCCGAAGCAGTGCCGAGCCCTTCAAATATCTCGTTCATTTTTGCCTTAGGCACACCTGACTTGCTCTGGACTATCAGCTCTCCGTCCGCGAACCTGGGACCTTTTTCACCGCACCAGCCTTGACCGGGCCATATCAAAGACAGAAATGAGACTGCGAAGATAAACATTATAAAACCTGGATTTCTGAACTTCATCTTATTCCTCCTGTATCTTGAATCCGTTATCATTATTAAATTAAATTCATTCATGCTCTAAGAATACTTCAATAATAAAATAAATAATGTGACTCGAATCACATTATGAAGTTTTTGAGGTTGGAATAGATTGCAGATTTTACCAGATGACCTTTACCGTATATAGGGAAATCTGAGAGTCATTAGTCAGAATGGGCAGCCCTTCTAATTGCGCCTGTGCAATGAGCATCCGGTCAAAAGGGTCTCTATGATGAAAAGGGAGATTGTAAACATGAAGCGCATGAGCTATCTGGATAGGCAGGCTTTGAATCGCATTGGCGCTTATTTGATCTGAAATAAATATTTCAGGTTTATCCGGAATTTCTATTAGTCCGAGTTGAGCCTTAACGGCTATCTCCCAGGCGCTCGCGGAACTTAAGAATAATTCATTGCGGCCGTCACTAATAAAATTACGCGCACGCTCCGATAACATGTGGTTGTCGGTGATCCACCATAAGAAGGTGTGAGTGTCCAGGAGCGCTTTCACTTTTCAAAGGCATCCAGAACAGCGGCAGGCAACGGTTTAAAAAACTTTTTCCTTATAACAATCTTGTTCTTTGCGCTGCCGGGCATGCGCTGCCTGGATCTTTTGGCTATAGGTATAAGACGGGCCACAGGCTTGCCTGCTTTGGCAATAATAACTTCTTCACCTTCTCCGACTCTGGCTAAAAGCCTTGAAAGGTATGTTTTAGCTTCATGAATATTAACTGTTGCTGACATATAATAACCTTGTATTATTATGAACTAAGTCAATGACTAAGTCAAGCATTTAAAATTGTCATTAAGTGTGCCTCATTCTGTGGATGTGAAGGTGCCGTCTTTGTTGTCCTGCCAGTCATTGCCGTATAGCACCGAGGCGTCTGAATCAAGCAAATAGCTCCAGTGCCTGTTATCTTTGCCAAGAAGCGCCGTGCTGAAGATGCAAAACAACTGGTATATGCAAGCCAATGATTGACACTCAAAAAATCCGTTATTACTAAAGGCCTAACCATAAACGAACTGAGGTTTCGATAGTACTCATTCCCTGCAGAGATAACATGCCAAGTTTTCTAATTAATCTTATTCGGGGAACAGTAACTAAATTTTGTGCATCGAAGACACCTGAGCGTAAGAATTTAACTTTAACTTCTGATTCGAATTTTGTGCCTCTCGAACTGGTTGTATGTGCTATAACGGTAATTAGTGCCCTGTCTTCATCTTGAATAGGAATACTCAACACAAGGCAGGGGCGAACTTTCGCAGCGAGACCGAGATCAACTAACCAGACCTCGCCTCGTTTAGGATGAAGCATCTTTAGATTCTCTGCGGTCAAGCTCTAAAAAGAGATTCTCGGCACAATGTATAAAATCTTCATCAGCCAATGTGGGCAAATCAAATCTTGCTGTCCGTCTGAGAATTTCAGAGGCTAATTCTTTCTTTTCATCTTCAGACAGATGCTCAAATGAGAAAAGGATATCTTTTACTAATGTCGTCATGTTAATTACCTCCTCATATCAATTATATCATAACCCCATGACTCATTGAGAAATAACCCGCTGGCTTTGATAGTGCAATTCGGCATTGCAACATTAAGCAAAATAGTCCTACTGACGGCTTAACGTAATAGCGTTATTGTCCTGCCAGTCATTGCCGTAAAGATACATCCATTCACAGATTAATACTCACAATTAAGAACTGATTACCTTATCTCAATTGCACATATTTACAACAGGCTCAATATGCACTGTGAGTCAGCTGGATAAGGCCAATTAATATATATAAGCCCTCCGCCCCACCACATGTCGCTACCTCTGAAATTATAAAATACAGGATACGTGTCTACATAGCTTCCGTCTATATAGTTTGTCTGCCTTCCTATTGCTGTGCCGGGGTAAATGCTTTGACTCGGCAAGTGGCCCCACCAGTCGTCCGGGTCTGGAATGGTTCGGGTTATATAAAAACTGTATTTAAACCCATAATCAGTCAGAATGAATAAAGCCCTTTTTAAGCTCCCGGCCGGTATATTTGAGGTGTGGTAGCTGTAATCAGTCGGAGAGGCATTTTTTGGATCAGTTACCGGAGAAAACCTTATGTACATATTTTTAATATCATGCTGATATACATCCCATTCTTCATACCATTGACCATTCTCATAAACTGTCCATGCCCTTCCGTCATCATTCGCATCTACCTGAGCTATTGCTGAGTCGCTGCCTGCTTCATACCACATCCCATTGATGCATATCTTGTCATTATTGTTGTAGACGTCTATCGGCGTGGGCTCGCTGATGTCTTTGAGTCCAACTGCAACAGCGCCTTCTTCCATGCCCAGTTTGCCCTTGAACACTATTTGAAGATAAACGTCTGTAGCCCAGAGGGGAATTGGGTTTTGCGTTAAGTCAAAGGTGAGCTCTACGGCATTGTCCCTGGGGATTGTGTTTTTACCGTCTTTTTCAGAGACTACTATATAGGTATATTCTTCGGCTGTGTCCACCATACCGGATTGAAATGGATCACTCAGGGCCAGTTTGTATTTTATGACAAGCTCTATGCTTCCATTCGGCATTTCTTCATTGTTTGTTGTGATATTCTTTGCAAGAAGTTTTACCTCTGTGAATCCATTTGCCGGATTGTCTGTCTTGCCGTATACTCCGGTGTCTGGAAGGGTTATCTCAATGTTGCCTCTAAAGAAATAATTCAACAGCCCTGCGGAGTAGCCTACGGCACGGGGAATGAGTTTTTGGGCGTAGTCTTCGTGGCACTTGTCGTCCCGGAAGAATGTTCTATAGTAGAGTGATATAAAAGGGTTTATATACTTGGTAAAGTAACCCGGCCTTACAAAGTGTTCGATTTCTTCACCGTCTCTCTCTTTCTTTATCCAAAAACTGGTATCCGGAATATTGTCTTCACCCACAATAACTTCCGGCAAAAGATTTTGGTTTAAATACTCCTGCAGGTTAGTGCTTGATTTTTTGGGATATGGGAAATAATGTTTATTGCCGAAAGAATATTGCTCTGCCGCAAATAAAGTATCATTGCTGAAAAAGTTAGCGTTTGTATATTCTGCCAATCCCTGATTAATGCCGGCTGAAGCGTTATAACCATCATATGAATTTGTATCATAAAACTGTGTTATCGGAACAAGGTTATTAATAGAAATATTCAAAGGCACGTTCGGAAAAATTGGATTTGCTGCGAATATATTAATTTAATCGTAATTTGCTTTTGCCCATGACTCAAAATATGGGTTACCTGTGAATGGGTTTTTCCCGAATATTGAATCCTCCGGATGAGCGTCATTTCTTACATGATCAGGCACTGCTGTATCCTGCACAAGGTGCATCTGATGGCCAAGCCCCCTGAAGGTTCTCGCAAAATATGCCTTCCGGCCTGGTTCATCCGGCGCTTCAGAAAATGGTTGAAAGAGCGGCCCTTGCCGTCAATATAGCCGATAGAATATGGGCCAGAAGTGTCTTCAAGCCCTGCGCCTGCTTGAAGCCATTGTGTAATATTTATTGTGTCATTCCATTTTAATTCTTCTTTCAAACCCTTATTAAATCCAAGTATTTTGAGATAATCACCTTTTGTCTTGCTCAGCACCGAGTTTTCAGAAGCATATTGCGCAAGGGATTTGTGTGTAGTGCCATCCTCCCATGACAGTGCATTATTGCCAGAGATTGAAATGATACACATTATCAGGATTGCAGAAATGAATCTTAGTTGTAACATAATCATCTATCTCCCAACATCAATCGGGTTTAAGCCTTGCTCCGCTCTATCTTTGTTGATTTCTTTTAAAATCAGAGATATTTTCTCTTTGGCAGCATCACTTGGAGGGGACGGGGTCCCCATATCTCTCCTCCTCTCCTCCAAAGTCAACTTCTTCAAAGGTATTATCGCCTTATTGCCCTCAAATTTGACTTTCTTTTTAGGGTCATAGATTTCTCTGCTTATCTTAATTTTTTTAACAGGGTCATAACTTTCCTCATATCCTTTCCATCCTCTGTTCTTAAGCCCTTCCCATGGACCTCCCCCTGCATACTCATATCCAGCCTTGAAAATAATCACATCCATAGGTGCAACATTGCTCATTATCTTTAGTCCCAGTCCTTTTATCTTGAATTCACCGTTTTTATCTGTCACCGTCTCTATTGCGTCATAGTAACTGCTTACTCCTCCCCCTGGCGTTACAGTTACTCTGCTCCATGTACCAAGCACGACAACCCCTTCAATGTGTTCTCTGGTGTCTGCATCAACAATCCTGCCTTCATATGGGCCGTCTACGCGGGCGGCATAGCAGCTTGAGATAGTCAATACAATTAAAATACTTGCCGCAAGATTACAAATTAAAGTTTTCATATATCCCTCGTTGTCATTGATTAATATTGGTATATTTTCCAAATTCCGTCTTTGTCTCTGGAAAAATAAATATAGTAGGTTATGGTTATCGTTTGACCATTATAATTTTCATTTCTCCTGATGCGGTATTTGGCTGCATTATTGGTTGAATAAATAAGCTGGATATCCTGCATATTTTGAACAAGTTGGGGAAGCTGGTCAGAGAGCACAGTTAATATTTCACTGTAGGTTTGCTTTGTTTCATCCGTAAAATAACCCACCGCCCCCGCAACATCCTGACTCGCCAGTGCAGTCTTCATCCCCTCCCACTTAGCCTTCAACAATATATCAAGCTGATTCTTATTCTGAACTATTATTTGGATAGAATCCTGCTGGACAACTCCAAGAGGGTCGGTGGAGCTTGCTGTAACGTTATAAATCCCCTCTGCTGTCATTCTCACTCTGTATTCATCATAGCTTGACGACAGCCATTCAATTCCGAGAGGACCGCTTGCTGACATGCTCGATGCATCTATGCTGAATGAGCCGTCTATTTTCAATGTTACCTCAAGGGGAGATATGCCCGATTCTATGTTGGATGATAATTTTATATAATTACCGGAAGTAACTGCATTAACAGTTATTGATGTCGTTGCAGTGTTGCCTGCGGTATCTGTTGCAGTAGCAGTGATTGTGTTTGAGCCTCCTGTCAAAGGCACATTGTTGGCGATGAATTGTGTGCCGTATGCATTGGCTGGAATACCATTCACTATTACCCCTGTCTCATTGCCTGTGTTATTAATAACAGCTCCTTTGACTGTTACAGAGGGCTTATTTATTGTTGCGCCGTTTGATGGAGTACCAATGGCTAATGTTATGGATGGAGTGACATCCATGATCGTCCCTTTGCCATAGGTAAGCTGAGCAAATCTTCCGGCCCATGCGCTTCTGATGTTCTCTATTCCGGGTAATACACTGCTGTTATATGTCCCCGGTCTTGTTATTAGTATAAAGGCTGTTTTGAATGCTTTTTGTGATGTGGAAGCATTTGGAATCCTCTGCCCTTCCGAGGCAATTATATCATCTATGGTGATATTCCGTGATGTGCCTGTAATGGTTGCCCCAACAGATGGTAATTGTGTTTTGTCAATTAATGGATTGTCAATCAGAAGCATAGGCTGAACCTGTGTCTTGTCATACATTCCCATAAGATACAGATCAAGGGAGTTGTAGCATTTCCTTGCGCCTGTGGATGTGAAGGTGCCGTCTTTGTTGTCCTGCCAGTCATTGCCAAGAAGCACAGACGCGTCTGAATCAAGGAGATAGCTCCAGTGGCTTCCATCTTTGCCAAGAAGCGCCGTGCTGTCAGAGCCGCTGTCCTTAAATCTCACACTCGCTCCCCACACGTCCCAATCCTTCTTCTGTCCCAATCCTTCTTCTATCAGAACATGCTCAGTAACCCATCAGCAGGCAGGGGTTTTGGATGGTTAGGAGGTCCCAATCCTTCTTCTATCAGAACATGCTCAGTAACCCATCTTTTGACAGTGAAGGTGAAGTAAAAACGCTGTCCCAATCCTTCTTCTATCAGAACATGCTCAGTAACTTAAAAATAAATTAGTAGTTGATTTTGAATCTGGATTGTCCCAATCCTTCTTCTATCAGAACATGCTCAGTAACGGTTAAACTCTCTCAAACATCCGGGACAATTAGGGATTCCGAAGAATCTTGAGACTTCTTTTCGCCTCTTTTTCATAGTCACGGAGGAGTTCCAGAGCCCGTTTCGGCACTCGTTTGCATGCTTAAAGAACGGACAATCTTCATTTCGATTAAGGACTTAAGAGCTTTGGGCACCTCCTCGTTCCATAAATTCGGCAGAGCAATGCCTGCATGTCCATAGAAGAAAGTATCACCGCTCCCTAAAGACCCCGTAGCGCGAAGGTCGGACTTGCGCCCTTCCTGTCTCGTCGCCCCCTGAATCTTAGTTCTGGTAACTGTAGGCACAGTTTCCCGTGCCGCCTCTTGGGCTGAGGCTATTTCCTGTTCAGTCTTCATAAGTATGTTAAACCCGCTGTTCAAATCCCTGTTATGTAACGTATTACATTTCTCGCATTTCCATTCTCTAATAGATAGATCTTTTTTAGGGCCTGTTTGATATCCACATACACAGCACGTCATAGTAGACCCAGTTTCTCTAATATTGATCTTAGCAAGCGTCCCAGCTCTTTCAGACTTCTCTTTTACAAGGCGTCTCAGAGTAGCAATGCCACGATCTCTGCCGCCTCGTCTTTGTTTCCTCACTCCCTTCGGGCCCTGTTTGGATTTCTCCTCCTCAAGGGCTTTTAATTTCTCAGAGGCACCGGCAATACCCTGTTTGACTTCCTTCTTCACGGCCTTCAGTCTTTTTCTGTAGGAGACTTCCCGCACCGGTTCCCAATCTCCGATACCTACTATGTCGCATCCTTCGACTAAAGCCCTGCTTATCTTATGGTGCACATCAGCTCTCTTGTTTGCTATTTCTAAATTAAACTCGGAAACACGTTGCGCCCACCTTCTCCAGCGTTTGCTCATGCCATCTACGTTGCGCACCTTTGTGCTCCGGAGCCATTTTTCCTTTTTAGCTATTTCTTTTTCTCTTTCATCAGAAGCCAATTTCTTAATAGCGCTCTTAGTTGAGAAGTTTTTCAGTGCATCCTGAATCTCCTCTTCCGTCCTATTCCTTGTCGGCCCACTCTTTCTGGAAAGAGCTTGTTGCATCTTTTCGAGTTTGTCTTTAACTTTACCCTCTTTAAGAAACTTCCAGTCGGCCTCAAATTGCGCAAGCTCGTTGGTTTGGGAATTCCTGAGCGCAACGGTTAGGGACGTAGATGCACCGGGATCTATGCCTGCATGCCAGCCTGCATTCATTGGGGCGATCTGCCATGCGCTATCAGGGACTTCACAACTAAGGACGGCAAAAAACCTACCTGCTTTTGCATTGACCGTAAAGGTCTTTATCTTCGAACCGTCCGGTATCGGGCGATGATAGGCAATGGGTACCTGCCTCATGCCATCCGGCAGGGCATTAATTACAATAACATGGCCTGATTTATTCCTTTTTAAGATAAGCTTATTAGTATTGGTATTCTGCGTCTGAGATGCAAATCCCTCACAACGTCTCTTATATCGAGGATCGCCGGTAGCTCCATAGGCGCGCTGCTCCTTAGAGGGATTGCATGCAGTGTTCCATTTTTTAGCCTCCGCGGAGCCAGAGATATTAAACCGTACCGGCGAGAGGGTCATGGCACGCGGGCTTTTAAATGAGTCGTCCATGTACGTCTTGGCCGCATATCCCGCATAATTATTTATTGCCCCGATGAGCTTCCAATATGTTGGAAGCTTCGGGAGCTTCTTGCCGTCCGTGCCTTGAGCCTTAGCTTCTTTCCTCGCATTAAGTTCAGATAAATAGCGATCTTTTAATTGTTGTATGATCACATTAGCGTCAAAACATCTGTCATTGATATCAATTAGTTTTCCGACAAGGTTTTTTACGTCGTAGAGCCGTGCTGTTGACTTTAGGTCAAGGACGGATAAAGATGGGTTTTCGTCTTGAAACTTCTTGATTGCTCCAGGCCTTTTCCCTCTTGCTTTTTTATCGGATGAAAGGCATGCATTGACAACATGTTTAATCTGTCCCGACAACAAAGCTGTCTTGAGTTTTTTCCTAATCGTAACCGCCTTGTTCCATTGAATGCGACTTTCGCGAAGGATTCTATTGAGTTGATAACGCTGGGGTCTTGTTGGAAAGATTTCATACTTATAGTTAAGAATATTTGCCATAATCCCTCAAACGCAAATCCTTCTATAACAGCAGTCTTCGCATTGCTTTTCACATAAAGTGCCTTTAGGATAATAACACCTTTGAGTTATGTCAAGGATTTCTTTTATCACGGCGTGCAAGTTATCAAAGTCTGTCCCGGTTATCGAAATTTCTTCAAGGTGATTCCTACTTCTGGTGTAACAAATAAACCCTCTGTTTACATCCCTGCCGTAATTTTCCTTTATCAAAAGGCCGTAGAAGACCGCCTGGTAGTGATGGTTCTTAAAAACCGTTCCTTTATACTCGGCATATTTATAATCAAGCGGGGCCATTGTGCCGTCTGACAGAGTTAATACTTCGTCAACAATCCCTTTGATATGATATTTCCCGGACGCCAGATAGACGCCGACTTTCTTTTCGATGCAGCCGATGCGCTTCCTCAGATAATCGACATTCTCTTCCTGCCTGTCTTCAACACTATCCATGTCAGCATCTTTTGTTTCCTTTATCAAACTGTTTGCAATGGAATGGCACTCTAACTGGATAATGTTCCTTCTCTGGATATTCCTTCCCCTGTACCTGACCGCTTCATCGAGATTACTATTAAGTGCTTCTATCAGAACGGCCTTGCCGTCTCTATTCAGAGTAAAGCCGCCCTTTATTTCATCGAAGAATTCAACTTTAACCTTTCGTCCGCTGAAAAGATAAACAACGGGTTCATCGGCAAATATCCTGAACATCTCTATCAGGTCAAAGACTAGAGATTTTTTATTGTAGTCGTCGGTGTGGAGAAATCCAATATAAGGGTCAAGACCCGCAATGATGCAAGCCTTCTCAACAAGGGAATAAAGCACACCATATGCATAATTCAGCAAGGCATTAAACTCGTCTTTGGCAGGATTGCGGCTTCTGCCATCGAATCTGAATCTGTCCGGCATGATATAACTCAAGGCCTCAAAATACATCTTCCCTGCCATACCTTCAAAAGCCATCACAGTGCCCCGTCTATCCTCTAAAGTTCCAGAGAGGGAAGCAATCTTCTGTTTGATCTCAGTAAGTCCTCTTAATGATTCCTCAAGCTTCCCGGCTTTTTCCTCTCTCGGTCTTTTCAGCCTCTCAAGAAAATCCATCTGGTTTTCTATCTTTCGTAGGACCCATCCCTTTGTCAACTCAAGTCCTTCATTTTCATCGCTCACCTCAAGCTGTCTCCGCCTTATCAGAGTAGTGCTGCCTAACTTTGAATGCCAGACTCTTCCATATGGATTTCCATATTTATCAAGGAATATAACATCAATATTATTTTCTACTGCAAACTGCAGGGCATCGGTTGAGACATAAGCACTTGTTGCAATCATAATGCTATCAATTTTCTTGATGGACACTTCGGAAATCTTATCATCATTCTTGACAAGGAAACAGTCACCGTTTTTCTTCAGATAAGAACCGTATGTGTTGATGACGAGCTGCATTGTGTACCCTCAATTAAAGGGTACAGCAGCTGTTTGGATGGGTCAAGTCAAGAACTTTTTTTCGCACGTGCTCAGGTTGATTAGTTTATTAGTCTGTAGTCTGTTAGGTAATAGGTTGTTTAGATTATTAGTCTGTAGTCTGTTAGCTAAAAACTAAATAGCTTCAGACTATCTACCTAAATAATTAAATACCTGCAGATTATTTACCTGATCATTTACTCTCACTTCCTTGAAGCTGTCTGTGAGGCGTGTTCCTGCAGTCTGCTGTAGATGACCTTGCGGGTTATGCCCAGAGTGCGGGCCGCTTTTGACTTGTTGCCGTTGAACGCCTTGACAGCGTTCAGGATGGTCTCTATTTCCATTTCCTTAAGAGATTTCATGGACTCCTGCGAGACAGTATCCTTGACACCTTTTTTGATCTCACTTGGAATGCCTTTCAGGTTTATGATATCGCCTCTTGATAGCACGACCGCCCTTTCTATCACATTCTCAAGCTCTCTGAGATTGCCGGGCCATGAGTACTCGAGAAAAAGCTTCATCACTTCAGGAGACACGGAAGAGACCATCACGTTCAGACGGTAATAGAGGTCGGCCCTGAAAATTTTCTGCTGGACTTCTTTTTTCAGGTCGCGGTTGGTCGAGGCGATGAGGCGGATATCAATATTTGTCTTCTTGTTGCTGCCTATGCGTTCGATCTCTTTCTCCTGAATGGCCCTGAGTATCTTTGCCTGTAAAGGCAGTTCCAGCTCGCCGATCTCGTCAAGGAACAGCGTCCCCGTGGAAGCCTCTTCGAACTTGCCTGTCCTTCTGGTTACCGCGCCTGTAAAAGAGCCTTTTTCATAACCAAAGAACTCGGCCTCAAGGAGCTCGCGCGGGATCGCGGCGCAATTGACCGCGATAAAAGGCTTATAGTGCCTGCGGCTTGTATAATGTATCGCTCGCGCCAGAAGCTCCTTGCCTGTGCCGGTCTCTCCGAGGATAAGGACATTGGAAGAAGAATCCTTTATCGCTTCCACGGTCTTGAATATCTTCTCCATGTTCATGCTTTTCCCGATGATGTTCGAGAACCTGTACGTGGATTCCAGCTGGACCCTGAGGTCAGCGATCTCGGATTTCAGCCTCCTCTGCTCTACAGCCTTTGCGAGTATTGCCTTGAGTTTATTGTAGTCAGGGGGTTTTATAAAATAATAATAAGC
>JACQXH010000105.1 GCA_016208845.1 Nitrospirota bacterium
GCTACAGGGAGCTGAATGCCCTGGCCATGAATATCATAAAAAAAGGCGGTGTGCTTGCCTCTTCATCCTGCTCTTATCACATAGAGAAAGAGGTTTTTCGTGAGATGCTTCGCGACGCCGCAAGGGATGCGAAGAAGAACGTCAGACTGCTCGAGTTCCGGTCCCAGTCAAAGGATCACACCGTCTTGTTATCCGTACCGGAAACAGAATACCTAAAATGCGCATTTCTTGAAATGTAACTTCAGTTTTCGGTCTGGATTGACTTAAATATAAGGACGCTTTATGCTTATTTACTGGACATGCTGAACATGAGCCCTGGCAGTATAAACAACATATTTGATATTACTGCAGTGATCCCCTGTTTTAATGAGGAAGACAATATCGCCGCACTTGTCGAGAAGGTCCAGCAGGCTTTTTCAACCCACTCCATTAATGGAGAAATAATACTGGTTAACGATGCAAGTCTTGATGGTACACAGAGACAAATAGACATTGCCATGCAAAAATACAATAACATAAGATCATTCGGGCATAAAAAAAACAAAGGGATTTTTAAATCATGGATCACAGGAGCACGCAATGCATCTGGAAGATATGTGGTCATACTTGATGCAGACCTGCAATATGACCCTGATGATATACCTGTCCTTTACAATGAAATTCAGAAGAACAAATGTGATATTGTGCAAGGTTGGCGAAAAAATTACAGTGATACACGATTCAGATATATCTTGAGTGTCGGCTTCAGTAAACTCCTGGGCGTTTTTTTTAAATGCAGACTGCAGGATATTAAATCCGGTTTCCTTATTTGCCGGAAAGAGGTTTTTATGGATATTCTGTCGTACAAATTAGAGTATATGTTCCCCCAGCACTATTTGACCCTCTCCGGAATAAGTAAAAAATATAAAATCGACCAAATTCCCGTAACCTTCAGGAAGCGGTTATCAGGGAACTCTTACATTACTTCGCCGTTTCTATTTTCTTTAAAGGCCTTTTGGGAATTACCAAAGGCCTTCTATGAGTTTAGAGTACTGAGCAGGAAGAAAGGGCGTTAGATAAAGATCATGTGTGGGATAGCCGGCATATTCGGACAGGGAAATATCAGACATATGACCCAGATCCTGACTCACCGGGGTCCGGATGATTTCGGATATTTCGAGGGGGAGAACGTTCAATTGGGCATAAGACGCCTAAGTGTCATTGACCTGGAAACAGGCCATCAGCCGATACATAATGAAGACAAGTCCATATGGGTCGTGTTTAACGGAGAAATATTCAATTATCCGGAAATAACAAAGGAGCTGAAAAAGAGGGGGCACAGGTTTTATACCAGATCCGATACAGAAGTTATTGTGCACGCATATGAAGAATTCGGAGTTGACTGCCTGAAGCTATTTATAGGCATGTTCGCCTTTGCGGTTTGGGATGATAATAAGAAGATCATGTTCATGGCAAGGGACCGCATTGGAGAAAAACCATTTTATTACTATTGTAAAGACAACAGGTTCCTGTTCGCGTCTGAAATAAAGAGTATCCTGACCCAGGTCGATACTGGCCCTGATTTCGATGAGGATTTCTGGGTCTTCGAAACAACTGTATCTGATAAAACTCTTTTTAAGGACATATATTCTTTGCCGCCGGCCTCTTACCTGCTCTTTGATGGGCGCCGCGTAACTGTAAGGCAATATTGGGATATCCCTCCTGAAAGTGATCACTTTCATAATGAATCCTATTATGCAGAAAAGCTGCGCTGGCTGATCGAAGATGCCGTGCAGTTGCGTTTACGCAGTGATGTCCCTGTTGGTGTCTATTTAAGCGGGGGGCTTGATTCCGCAATTATCGCCTGCATAGCGAAACCGGACAAGGTTTTTTCCTGCCGTTACGCCTACGGCGAAAAATACGATGAGCATTATTATGCGGATCTTTTGGCAAAACATACAGGGGCTGAGCATTTTACGGTCGAACCTACTTCTCAGGATTTCAGGAAAGAGTTTCCCGGGATCATCTTGGAAGAAGACCGGCTGGCCCGCGTGCCGATCCTCAGAAATTATAAACCATTAATGAGATTTTTCTGGTCAGAAGATATGTTCAGCGAGCCGGAGAAAAGATATTTTGACATGATAAAACGCTGTGAACCAAGATCCGGCATGGTCTATGAAGCATTCAAATTGTGCTTCAATAAACGGTCAAGTTTAATCGACCGCATGTGTTTATGTGACCTGGAATTAACGCTGCCGTCCCTGCTTACCATGAACGACAGGGCTGCAGCGGCTTTTGGATTGGAAAATCGCTCGCCGTTTCTGGACCACAGAATTGTGGAGTTGGCTTTTCAATTGCCTCCGGAGATGAAGATCAAAGATTACAGGACAAAATATATTTTAAGGCAAGCCGTACGCGGGCTCGTCCCTGACGAGATTATAGACAGAGAGGACAAAAAAGGTCTTGCGGTTCCCATTAGCGCCTGGTTTGAAAATGAACTCAGGCAATGGGTCGATAGTCTGAAAAGCGACCTGAGGAAGAGGGGAATAATATGCCCGAGAACAGGGAGCAACAGGGGTGAATGTGACCGGTCGGATTATACAAGTATCAGCATAGAGATGTGGCATAAATTGTTCTTTGATAAGGAAAGAGAATTTGGGCCCTATCCAATGGGAACGGATACAACGAAATGAAAAACATTCGGAAAGAGGATTTTAAGGCCTGGAATGAGGACATGGTCAAAAAATATGATCCGGACGCCTATCATCACCATCCCAACCCCGTTGTCAGATATATTGAATCAAAGAGGGTCCGCAAGGTCATTGATCTTTTAAACCTGAACAAAGAAGAAGTGCTGCTTGAAGCCGGATGCGGGGCTGGAAATATTTTAGAAGGCCTCGATTGCAGAAAAATCATCGGGGTGGACCTGTCCCTTTATATGCTGGGGAAAGCCAGGCAGAAGAATATTGATCATGTCCACTTGCTCGGAGCGGACATTGAAAGCCTGCCTTTTCGGGACCAGCGTTTTGACAAAATTATTTGCTCTGAAGTCCTGGAGCACGTTATGGATCCGCAAAGGGCTATCTCGGAGATCATGAGGGTGTTGAGAGATAATGGCCTGTTAATAATTTCTATCCCCAATGAAGACCTCATTAATTTTTTTAAAAAGATATTGATTAAATTAACATGGTTCAGGCTTATATTCCCCAAACAAAATAGGGCCGGTTGTTCCTATGACATTCCGGACGATATGACGGATGAATGGCATTTGCATATGTTAAACTTACGTATTCTCAGAGGCATGCTGGGAAAAAATATTAAAATAACCGCATACAAGGGGATTCCATTTGATTTCCTGCCTCTTAGATATGTGCTGCGGTGTCAAAAAGGATAAGACCAGGTCAGAGTTAACGTTCAATAGCCGGTCCTTTGAAGCGTTTAATCAATTCCATCGTACCGTAACTTGAGAGCATGACTACAAATGGCATTATGGTAACCCTGTATCTCGGCTTGGCAGACTCAGCAATTACCGGCCCTGATGAAGCCATGACAAAAAATAATATGACAGATATGAACAAGACTATTTTTTGAAATTCCTCTTTCCTGACAGCCGAATATATACCGAAACACATTGTTAAATATAAATATGATAATATGGTTATGAAGAGACACATTAAAAACCATTCGGTCATAGTTTTATTCTGAATTGCGGTTTTAAACATTTCCAATTGTCCTTTCCTCAATATCCCTTGATTCAGCTTGTGTACCGGACGACCCAGGATATCGGGATATCCGCTGCTGTTCAGACTTGCAAGATAATGAACTGTTCCTCCCAGAAACTGTCTTGCATCAGTCAGGACAGCCCTGATTATCTGATCTTTTACTGGGATTGCCTTGTCTTGGATTTCTGTGTCGTAATAACCATGGAAAAGGTCCTTGACAGCATCAGATGTAAATTTTTTCCCATTATGCATTTGATCCTGCCACACAATCAGCCTGTCGGGGGGAACGCCGTATTTTTTGACAACTTTGGCAATATTCATGCCCGGTTTTTCAGCATCTTCCACCATCATCTGCTTCTCTTCCGCGGTCCAGAGGCGCATGCGATCAAGAGGTTCAAGCAAGTTCATCAGATTTGGGTAAACCCAGTACCGAATTTTCCCATGATCAGCAGAAAGCATAAATTCTCCGATTACTACCTGGTTGCGGATCATCCATGGAGTGACTACAAGCAGGAAGACAGATGTAAAAACCAGGAATGAAATAAAACGTTTCCGCAGATTTTTATTATAAAAAA
>JACQXH010000061.1 GCA_016208845.1 Nitrospirota bacterium
TATCCCAATCGATCTTGCGCATGGATGTCATCTGCGGCAATAAACGAACTGCGCGCTCGATGGGCCCGGCTACCAATTGCGGGAAGAAAGCGACAAGCAATGCATAATCAAAAAAACGTCGGGCAGGCTCTAATTTCCCCCGATAAATATCTATCGTATAGGTCATCGACTGAAAAGTATAAAAAGACAGGCCAACAGGGAGAACGACCTGCAATAAAGGCAAAGACAGGTTAATGCCGGCCATGGAAAACAGATCTATCAGGGAAGTGGCAAAGAAATCATAATACTTAAAAAAACCAAGCAATCCAAGATTTATACATATGCTGATAATAAGCAGTCTTTTTCTTCTGGTTTTGTTACCCCTTGGTGTGCTGCCAATCAGCTTCCCGAACTGGAAATCCACGATGGTTGAAAACAGGATGAGGCTTAGAAATTTGACCGACCAGAATCCGTAAAAAACATAACCGGCAACCAGGAGCATATAGTTCTGCTGCCGATGTTTTAAGGTTCGATACAAAAAATATACGAGGGCCAGGAAGACAAAATATATATAGCTGTTAAATAACATTATTACAAGGCATCAATATAGCTTGAAGAAAGGAATAAAACGGACCGCTCTTTTCAGTAAACCTCGCCGTCTTCGCCTTTCCATCCCTTGCCGGTCCCGGCAAAACTGACCTCGCTCCAGAGCCTTACTGTCTCTCCTTCATCAGGTCCTTTTTCCTTCTCAAAATGTCCTTCCAGCCTCAACTGCTGCCAGTCCTCGGGGCTGAAGTCCTTGACCTTCAGCTCTGCCTCAAATTCAATAATATGGAACTTGATGCCGATTCTTTCATCCTTCCTCTCTTTAACTTTCCTGAAACTGATTATTTCCATCATGCCGTGCGAGATCTGCAGGGACCACCTGTTCTCAAAGACCTTTTTTGCGTCGTTTTCCGACGGGACCCTGGGTGTGCATCCCGGGAGGTGGAAAAAAGCAAACAGGATTATAACCGAAAGGATACTGCTCTGGAATATTAAAAATTTATTTATATCTATCTTGACCAAAATTGATCCCCGGCTTTTCTATAAACTAAAGAGGATTTAATTATATTTATTAACCCGGAAAATGCATTTCAAAAAACCACAGAGATCACAGAGATAATTTTTTTAACTCTTAATTTCTTTAATTCCCAAAGGGTTCTCTGTGTTCTCATAAGCTAAGTCGCTTATGTAATGTGATCTTTATTTTACATAAAAGAGTGCACAGAGAAAAGCAATTAAAATGATCTTTTCCTCTTTATTATTAATGTGTTCCTCTGTGTCCTCTGTGGTAAATTGCATTATTTATTAACCAATTATCGTATCAGCATCTCGAGCAGGGCCTTCTGAGTATGAAGCCTGTTCTCAGCCTGATCAAAGACAACGCTCCTGGGCGAATCCATTACATCATCAGTTATTTCTTCGCCCCTGTGTGCAGGCAGGCAGTGCATCACAATTGCGTCCGGTCTTGCAAGGCCAAGAAGCCTTTTGTTTACCTGATAGCCCTTAAATGCCCTCTTCCTTTTGATGGATTCTTTTTCCTGGCCCATGCTCACCCAGACATCCGTATAGATCACGTCTGTATTTTTTACGGCATTTCCCGGGTCAGAGATAATTTTTATTTTTGCGCCCATAGAAAGAGCTGTCTTTATTATCGCCCTTTCAGGCTCGTACCCTTTGGGACACGCGAGGGTAAGGTCCACGCCGGTCAGGGCTGCCGCTTCTATGAGAGAATTTGCGACATTGTTGCCGTCGCCGATATACGCGGCACGCACGCCTTTCAGCCTGCCTTTCTTTTCTTTTATCGTCATCACATCTGCAAGGGCCTGGCAAGGGTGATGCAGGTCAGTAAGGGCATTTATCACAGGCATGGTGGTATTTTCAGCGAATGTCTCGATCTCATCATGCCCGTAGGTTCTCATTACCATGCCATGAAGATATCTTGACAGGACCCTTGCCGTATCTTCGATCGTCTCTCCTTAAGAGGACACGCAGATGTATGTCCACCTGACTTGAACTCAGACGCCCTTTTAAGAAGGGCCTTTAGCTCATCCCCTGACAGGTCCAGTATTGTCAAAAAATCTTTTTTCAAAATCACCTCTGATTTCCCAAATTAATTTAGCCGCGGGCAAACTTGTACATCGTACTACATACATCGTACATAGTGCCCCATTACTAATCATCCTTTCACGAAGTACGGACTACGATATACGAAGTACAAGACATTAAGCACGATCCAGTCTGCAATCCGTATTAATCTGTGCCTGCCTGTCCGGCAGGCAGGTTCATCCGTGGCCCAATATCTTTCCTGCATTTAAGCGATACTGCCAAAGACGTCTTCAAGCACATCCGTGAGACGGTCAATATCTTTTTCAGTAATGATAAGAGGCGGCGTAAAACGAAGCACATTGCCTCCTGTGCAGTTTATAAGCACCCCTCTTTCCAGGCATAAATTCACAACAGACCCGCATGGGCTCGTCATCTCCATTCCGATCATAAGGCCCAACCCTCTTACCTCTACAATAGCGGAAGAGAAGTCCCGTTTGAGCCTCTCCATGCCTTTCATGAAATATGCACTCATGCGCCTGCAGTTTTCCAGAATAAAACCGTCCTCAAGCAGTGTTTCTACAGTGGCCACTGCCGCAGCGCAGGAAAGGGGGTTGCCGCCAAAGGTCGCGGCATGAGAGCCATGCTGAAATGATGATGCAACATGCTCTTTTGCGAGCATAGCGCCTATAGGCACTCCTCCGCCAAGCCCTTTGGCAAGAGTCATAATGTCGGGTTCAACATTAAAATTTTCATACGCAAATAACTTGCCGGTCCTTCCCATGCCTGTCTGCACCTCATCAAATATCAGAAGGAGCCCCAGCGAATTGCATAGATTGCGGACTTCACTTAAATAATCCGCTGAAGGCATCTTAATCCCGCCTTCTCCCTGAATAGGCTCCAGCATTATGGCGCATGTATGATCAGAGACAGCCTTTTTTAAGACGCCGATATCATTGAACGGCACATGTTTAAAGCCCGGCAGTCTTTGGAATACTTTCGGGCCAGTTTTATGGCAGCCTCATTTGCCTCTGCCCCTGAATTGCAGAAAAAGGCCTTATCAGCAAAGGAGTTTTCGACCAGAAGTTTTGCAAGTTTCACCTGGGGCTCTATGTGATAAAGGTTTGATACATGGATAAGCCTCTGCACCTGTTTCTGAACGGCTATGACAACACGCGGATGGCAGTGCCCCAGACAGTTAACGGCTATGCCGCCTACAAAATCCAGATATTCCTTGCCTTCAGAGCTCCAGACCTTCATGCCGCTTCCCTTCCTTAGAACAATGGGAAAACGGTTGTAGGTGTTCATTATATACTTCCTGGAGTCGTCAATGATCTTCCTGTCCATTAAAAAATATAACATAAACCGGTATGGTTAAAAAAGATATAAATTTTATGGGCCTGAAAAAGCGGGTGTATTTGCATTAAGTAACGGAGCAGTTGCCAACCGCATAAAATCAGACTATACTTTATTTTATAATTCCAATTTACAAGGCCCTGTGCTCTCAGTGGTTTCTTTAAATGCATTTTGCCAAATAAGGAGGTGCTGTGATGAGCGACCTGAAAAAAAGGATATCTGATGTTGCGCACGACCTGCAGTTAATTAACATTGCGACAATAACAGAAGACAATAAGCCGTGGGTGCGCTATGTAATGGGGAAGGCAGACGGCGAACTTGTATTCCGGTTTTGCACCCACACAGGCAGCAGGAAGGTCCCTCAGATACGGAAAAACCCCAATGTGCATATCTCGCTGGGAGTAAAAGACCTTGAGACAGCAAGGCACTGGCTTCAGGTTCAGGGCGCTGCCGAGATATCTCTTGACAGGAAAGAGCGCCATTCGTTCTGGTTCGATGAGCTCAAAAACTACTTCAGCGGGCCTGACGATCCAGATTACTGCATAGTTATCATCAGACCGGCAAGGATCGAGTTCGGCACAATGGGAAATATGTCTCCTGAGATATGGGAGCCCGGCACAGTGAGGAAATAGGCAGGCGCAAGGCATTCATTTCCTGAAAAGCCCCAGATATTCAGCGTAGCCCTCTTTCCCAAGGTCTTCTTTGGGTATGAACCTCAGCGATGCGGAGTTCATGCAGTACCTGAGGCCTGTCGGTTTTGGTCCGTCCGTGAATACATGACCGAGATGGGAGCCGCCCCTCCTGCTCCTGACCTCTGTCCTTTCCATAAATAATCTGGTGTCTTTCTTTTCAACAACATTGGCAGGCTCAAGGGTTTTTGAAAAACTCGGCCAGCCGGTGCCTGAATCGAACTTGTCAATAGAGCTGAAAAGTGGTTCTCCTGACACAATGTCCACATAAATGCCCTCCCGATGATTGTCCCAGTATTCATTGCTGTAGGCCGGTTCTGTGGCCTCCTCCTGGGTCACATTGTACTGAAGGGGGGTCAGCTTTTTTTTAAGTTCTTCCTTTGACGGTTTCATAAATGACCTCCATTTCACCGCTTCTTCTGCACGAGAGGCAGTGCTCAGCGCCTCAGCATAAATGGGCCTCCCGGATACTGTAAGAGATACAGAAAAAAACATGCATAGTGCTATTGCAGCAATAAAAGGCGCTGCCCCCCTCATTAACATACCTCCCTTTAATATTGTTCAAGGTCTTTAATTTAAAAATAAGGTATCCGGTCAAAAACCCATATGATCTGCATCATAAGGCAAAAAATATGAATGTTTATAAAATCTACGATGTGAAATTATGAAACCATGGCGCAATTCGGGGAAAAAGTATTTGGGCATTTTTCATAAGACAAAATAAATGCATAACTAATTCATCTGTAATATAATTATTGTTGAGCGGCAGTATGAGTAACGGCCTGGCAGGCATGATGCAAAAAATCATAGATCCATCCCCGGAAAAGAGAAAGAGCAATGAACATTGATGAACTCTCGATAAACACGATCAGGATGCTCGCTCTTGATGCGGTCCAGAAGGCAAACTCCGGACATCCGGGAATGCCGCTCGGCGCTGCTCCCATGGCGTATGTACTATGGACAAAATTTCTGCGCTTTAATCCCAAAAACCCGCACTGGCCTGACAGGGACCGTTTTGTGCTTTCGGCAGGCCACGGCTCTGCCCTGCTTTACTCTCTGCTGCATTTGACAGGATTTGATCTTTCCCTGGACGACCTGAAGACCTTCCGTCAGTGGGGAAGCAAAACACCGGGGCACCCGGAACTTTGCCCTGAGTGCGGCATTGAGACAACGACCGGCCCGCTCGGGCAGGGATTTGCCAATGGCGTAGGCATGGCAATAGCAGAGCGGCATCTGGCCGCTGTCTTCAGCAGGCCCGGCCATGAGATAGTAGATCATTTCACATACGCTATTGTGAGCGACGGGGACCTGATGGAAGGTGTCGCATCTGAGGCCGCGTCCCTTGCAGGCCATCTCAAACTTGGTAAGCTAATCTATCTTTATGACGGTAACCTTATTACGCTGTCCGGAGAAACACGATTAACTTTTACTGAAGATGTTGCAAAACGTTTTGAGGCCTATGGATGGCAGGTCCTGATGGTAAAGGACGGCAATGATATTGGAGAGATAGGGAGTGCGATCACCGTTGCCAGAGATGAAAATTCCCGGCCCTCTCTTATTGTCATAAGAACACATATCGGATACGGAAGCCCAGGGCAGGACACCTTCGGCGTCCATGGTTCGCCCCTGAATAAAGAAGATGTTATATCTACTAAAAAGAATTATGGCTGGCCGGATGAACAGGATTTTTACATACCTGACGAGGTCCTTTCCCATATGAAAAAACCGGGGGAGACAGGCGCAAGGTCAGAAGGGCAATGGAAAGCCCGTTTTACCGCATATGCCCAAAAATATCCTGACCTGAAATCAAAATGGGAATTAATGATGAGCAAAAAACTGCCGGATGGATGGGACAGGGACCTGCCTGTATTTGCCGCTGATGCAAAGGGGCTTGCAACCAGGTCAGCGGGAGGAAAGATCCTGAACGCAGCATCTAAGCATATTCATTCCCTGATAGGCGGTTCAGCGGACCTTGACCCGTCAACCAATACCGCACTCAGGGACCAGGGCTGTTTTCAAGCGCCGGCATCTGATACGGGAAGTGTGCAGGGGGCTGTTTCCGGCCCATGGGGATATGAAGGAGCCAATATTTCATTTGGCGTGAGAGAGCACGGCATGGGAGGCATCTTAAACGGCATAGCACGGCATGGAGGACTGATACCTTACGGAAGCACTTTTCTCATTTTTTCAGATTATATGAGGCCTGCGATCCGGCTTGCGGCCCTCTCAAAATTGCGTGTCATCTATATCTTCACCCATGACTCAGTGCTGCTTGGAGAAGACGGCCCAACACATCAGCCGGTGGAACATTTGTCAAGTCTAAGAGCTATGCCCGGGCTTGTGGTCATCAGGCCGGCGGATGCCAACGAAACCGCAGAGGCATGGAAGACTGCGTTGCTCCGCGATGATGGCCCCGTGGCCCTTATTTTCACCCGGCAGAATGTTCCGGTGATAGACAGGACAAAGTACGCCCCTGCAGAGGGTTTGCTAAGAGGAGGATATATCCTTGCAGATACATTGGGGCAGAACCCCGCTCTCATTATAATTGCCACCGGCTCTGAGGTTCATTTGGCCCTTGGGGTTTATGAAAGACTTGCCAGAGAAGGGATTTCTGTACGCGTGGTGAGCCTGCCGTCATGGGAGCTTTTCGAAGAACAGGATGAGGAATACCGCGATCACGTAATTCCTCCGCA